>JBDSJK010000279.1:0-17196 GCA_039917535.1 Burkholderiales bacterium | reverse complement strand
GAGATGATGGCTGAACGTGGTCTGCCCATCGCGCACACTACCATCATGCGCTGCGTGCAGCGCTATGCCCCAGAGTTTGAGAAGCGCTGGAATCGGTTTGCCACAGCGCCCGGTCGCTCGTGGAGAGTCGACGAGACCTACGTGAAGATCCGTGGCCAGTGGGTGTACTTGTACTGAGCGGTCGATCGCGATGGCAAGACTGTGGACT
This sequence comes from Burkholderiales bacterium, assembly GCA_039917535.1. GTDB lineage: Bacteria > Pseudomonadota > Gammaproteobacteria > Burkholderiales > JALYOK01 > JBDSJK01. Next base: position 16,988 of record JBDSJK010000279.1, on the reverse strand, counting down.
TCAGGCTCAGCCTCAAGCGAGATGTTGCTGCAGCCAAGGCCTTCTTCAAGAAAGCGCTCAAGAACAAGACTCGCGCGCCGACATCCATCACTTTGGACGGCTACGCAGCGTCGCACCGCGCTGTGCGCGAGATGAAGGCTGATGGAGAGTTGCCCGAGGACACGAAGCTGCGCTCTTCGAAGTACTTGAACAACATGATCGAGCAAGATCATCGCGGCGTGAAACTTCGCATCGGCGTAATGCTCGGCTTCAAGGTGTTCAGTAACGCGGCGATCACCATTGCTGGCGTTGAGTTGATGCGACGCATCCTAAAGGGACAGTTCAATCTGGGAAGACTACGCATCAAAGAGACCAGTGCGCGTGCGGTTTGGGATGCAGTGCTATCGGCGCAATGAAGCGAGCAAATAGCAAACCCTTCTTTGCGTTGGCGATCAATTTGCACCAGAGCCCTCATTATCATATCTAGTATAATAAGAATTTGGTCGTCTGTTTATAAGTAATTACATAGCCGTTGTTTGTGAAAACAGTCGCCGTCAAAACTTGGCCCATTACATCAAGTCATACTTCTGGACGCTGCTACCTTTTACCTATCTCGCCGAACCAATATCACAATCTCGCTTCACCACGTTATAGGCTGCTTGCGGACCGGCGAGTTGGTCGCCCATCCGGCCGTAGATGAGCTTTACGACAGAGGTCAAATTGCTCTTTTCCACCGGATACGGGAAGTCTTGGGCATCAACTATGGCCAACGACTCCTCCTTGGTTTTGCCCTGGTCTCGCGCTTGCATGGTCGCCGCAGCAAACTGCCCGATGTCATGACAGGTCATTGAACCAGTGTCATAGGCCACTGCTGTCAATGTCCATGCGAGCAGCATGCCAACGGTGCCTACTAGTTGGAATTTTTTCATCGTGTTCGCTTCCCAAAACAGGGCGGTGTTGATTTAATCCCGTACGCGGGATGTCCTTGTAAATCAAGGCGATTTTAGATTACAGTGTAACCTTATCTACAAATGCTTTCCCTTCTTGATTGAGTATAAATGAATTTTTCTGAACTTGGGTTAGGCAGCGTCTTATTGCGCGCCGTTGAAGAAGAAGGTTACACCGAACCAACGCCGATACAGGCAGAGGCGATTCCCGTGGTGCTGGCGGGGCGCGACGTGATGGCGGGTGCGCAAACGGGCACCGGCAAGACCGCCGCGTTCACTCTGCCGCTGTTGCAACTGCTGCACATTCACGCTAGCACCAGCTTCTCCCCGGCACGACATCCCGTCCGCGCGCTGATCCTCGCTCCAACGCGGGAGCTTGCGGTACAGATTGAGGAAAGTGTGCGTGCCTATGGCCGCCATTCATCTTTACGTTCCGTTGCGATCTATGGCGGCATGGATATGCAGCCTCAAACCGCGACGTTGCGCAAGGGCGTTGAGATTTTGGTCGCGACACCCGGGCGTTTGCTCGACCATGTGCAACAAAAAAACGTTAACTTGGGCACCACCGAAATTCTCATTCTCGACGAAGCCGACCGCATGCTCGACATGGGCTTCATGCCCGACATCAAGCGTATCTTGGCGCTGCTGCCGAACGATCGGCAGAATCTACTGTTCTCTGCAACCTTCCCAGACGAAGTCAAGAAACTTGCCCAGGCGATCTTGACTGATCCGGTCACCATCCAAGTCGCAAAGCGCAACAGCACCGCAGAGAACATAACTCAGGTCGTCTATCGTGTTGGCCACGCCGGCAAGCGCGGCCTGGCCCTCAGCCTGATTCGACAACGTGCTGGTTTGCAATCACTTATCTTTACCAATACCAAGCAAGGTGCGAGCCGCCTTGCGCGGGAACTGGTGCGTGAAGGCGTTGCCGCGAACGCAATACACAGCGATAAATCGCAACTGGAACGGATACAGACGTTGAATGAATTTAAGCAAGGCGCCGTGCAAGTTTTAGTCGCCACCGACATCGCCGCGCGCGGCTTGGATATTGAAGAATTACCCTTCGTCATCAATTACGATATTCCCTTTGCCGCAGAAGACTACATCCACCGCATCGGCCGCACCGGTCGTGCCGGCAGCGACGGAAACGCCGTGTCATTCATGGCGCCGGACGAAGAACGCCTAGTAGCCGACATCGAAAAGCTCATCAAACGGCCTATCGAGCGTCAGGAAGCAGAGTCCGTTACGGCGCGCGAACGCGCCCCCAAACCTGAAAGAACAAACCCACCTCCCACAGCAACCCGTGAAGCGGTCAGCGCGTTGCTTGCCACCGCGCCGGAAAGCAATCCAATGCGATCGGATCTTATGCGAACCTCCCTGCCACGTTCTGGTGGCGCACCTAAAGAGGTTGCCGCCTTGCTCGGCGGCTTAAAAAAAGTGCCGCAAGCAACATAACGCCATGATGCGTTCTCATACCAAATTTGTTTTTGCAGCATTCCTCACCACCGCGGTCTACGGTCAAGATTGGAAAATCATCCCGACCGCCATACCGGACATTGATTTTTCCATAGACATAAGCTCCATCGAGCGCCGTGAAAACCTCGTTACCTTCCGCGAAAGGCTAGTCTTCCAAAAAGCCGACCGAATCGACCCCGTGTCCGGCAAACACATCCACCAAAAACGCACCCATCGCATTATGGATTGCAAGGAAAAAACCCAGGGACTTCTGGCGGGCAGCATGATTGACGATTCTGGAAAACTAATCGAAATGGTTAACTTCGACAAAGACCAGATCGACATGACAGACATTCCAAAGGGCACGATTGCCGAGCAAGAATTCGACATGGTCTGTGTGGTAGTACCCAATAATACTAATTCCGCGACCCAAAAGCCTTAAACTGATCATTGCCCTAGGAGCCAATATCCATGAGGCTCTCAGGTCATTTTATTTCTGTGAACGCTGCAAATAATGCAGTACGTTCCGCATCAAATCCGTTTCCAAGCAATCAAATATGATTAATTCCGGCATGGCGCGGAGCCAGGTGAGTTGGCGTTTGGCGAGTTGTCGCGTAGCCGCGATGCCACGTTCGCGCAGTTGGTTAATGTCGTTATGCCCGAGCAGATGTCCCCAGGTTTGACGATAGCCTACCGCGCGCATCGACGGCAGATTTTCGTGCAACGAATATTTTTTTTGTAGGCTTTTCACTTCATCCACGAGGCCGGAATCGAGCATGGTCTCGAAACGTTGCGCTATTCGCGCGTGAAGCACTTTCCTGTCGCTTGGCAGTAGCGCGATGGGTACAATTTCGTAACGCAACGGTTGCGTTTTGTGCGCGCTGAATTGTTGCGCCATCGTCTGTTTGGTGAGGTAGCAGACCTCAAGGGCACGCTGGATTCGCTGGGCATCGCTAGGCTTAAGGCGAGCCGCCGTGGCCGGATCAAGCTCGCGCAATTCGGCATGCAAATGAGGCCAGCCGAATTCAGCCGCGCGCGTTTCGATTTGTGCACGCAGTGCCGCGTCCGCACTAGGCAGTGGGCTTAGGCCATGCAGCAGCGCGTTCACATACAACATGGTCCCGCCGACTAGGAGAGGAATCTTGCCTCGATCAGTGATGTCCGCCATGACTCGCAGTGCATCGCGGCGAAAGGCGGCGGCGGAGTAGGTTTGATCTGGATCGATGATGTCGATGAGGTGATGGGGGATTTCTTGGCGCGTAGCGAGATCGGGCTTGGCAGTGCCGACGGTCATGTCACGGTATACCAGTGCAGAATCAACGCTGACGATCTCGCCGCGTAATTGTCGCGCTAACTCCAGAGATACGGCGGTTTTGCCGCTTGCTGTCGGGCCCAGCAATAAAATGCAAGGCGGAAGGATGGGGGATGAGGAACGATGCATGGCAGCGCGCTGGTTTAGCGTTAGCTCAACCAAATTATTGCGTTATGTATGGCGCTAGCGCGTCGGCAATCCGCACGCTGCTATTCTGCCGCAAACTTTCATGGATATGGCGGAATCGGCTGCGCAATTTGTCTCGCATGGATGCATCCCCTAGCCAATTAAGCAACGCTTGGGCAAGATTTTCAGGCGTTGCGTCTTCTTGCAGCAATTCGGGGACGATGAACTCGCTAGCGAGAATATTGGGCAAACCGATGTAAGGTAAGTAGCCATGTCCCTTGCGGCGCATTAGCCATGCGGTGGCGGCGGATACGCGGTAGGTGATGACCATCGGGCATTTCAACAACGCCGCTTCTAGCGTGGCGGTGCCCGACGCGATGAGCGTGATGTCTGCGGCCGCGAGGACGGATTGTGACTCACCTTGCAAACAAATTAGCGGAAGCGATTGGGCGCGCAATTTTTGTACAGTGGTGGCAAATTGCTGTTGTGTGGTTACTGTCGCAAACGGCGCAATGAACTTTGCTTGTGACAATTTCTCTTGCATTACCATAGCCGTGCGGACGAACAACTCGGCATGGTTATCCAGTTCGCTTTGCCTGCTGCCAGGTAGAAGCGCGATGATGGGCCCACTGCCTTTAAGTCCGAGACGCTGCCGCGCCGCTTGCTGATCAATATTAAGCGCAATGACATCTGCGAGCGGATGCCCTACATAGCTAACGGGAATCCCCGCTTGTTCATAAATCGCTGCCTCAAAGGGAAACAACGTCAGGACGCGGGAAACCGCGCGCTTGATCTTGTGGATACGCTCACGCCGCCAGGCCCAAATCGATGGACTTACGTGGTGAACAGTGGTGATGCCTGCGGCCTTGAGGCGCTCTTCTACACCAAGATTAAAATCCGGCGCGTCGATGCCTATAAACAAATCCGGTGGATCGCGCAAGAAGTGCGCAGTCATGTATCGCTGTATGCTGCGGATCTCGCGAAAATGTTTGAGCACTTCGATATAGCCACGCACGGCGAGCTTTTCCATGGGGAACAGCGACTTCGCACCCAGCGCCTGCATGCGCGGCCCAGCAATGCCAATGAATTCGAGATACTTGAATCGAGCCTGCAGCGCGGCGATAAGATGCGCACCGAGCATATCCCCTGAAGCTTCGCCGGCGATGATGCCAATGCGCACTAACGCACTATGCCTCGCGTTGAGGCTTGCAGAAAATCGCTGAGGACTTTGATCTCGGGACAGTCGGCACATTGCGTGGCGATTTTAGCCCTAGCTTCATCGAAGCTCAGACCTTTGCGGTATAAAGTTTTGTAAGCGCGCTTGATGTGTGCAATGGCGTCCGCTGAAAATCCACGGCGGTTCAATCCTTCGCTATTGATGCTGTAGGGCTTCGCGGGGTTGCCGGAAACCGTGATATACGTAGGCACATCTTGGGTAAGTATCGTAGCGATTCCCATGAAGCTGTGGGCGCCGATATGCACAAATTGATGAACGCCTGTGAAGCCGCCAAGTATGGCGTAATCGCCAACGTGGACATGACCGGCCAACTGAACGCTATTAGCAAATATCGTGTTGTTGCCAATTTGGCAATCGTGTGCGACGTGGACGTAAGCCATGATCCAGTTGTCATTGCCGATGCGAGTGACACCAACATCCTGAATAGTACCGCGATTAATGGTGCAGAATTCTCGAATCGTGTTGCCGTTGCCTATCTCAAGCGACGTGCTTTCGCCTTGGTATTTTTTATCCTGCGGCGCCTCACCCAGCGAAACATGGGAATAGATGCGATTGTTGTTGCCAATACGCGTCGGCCCACTGATCGTGGTGTGAGTGCCAATGGTGGTTCCCGAGCCAATTTCCACGCCGGCGCTAATCACCGCATAAGGCCCAACTTCAACATCCGCCGCCAATTTGGCGCCGCGATCAATAATGGCGGTGGCGTGTATCATGAATCTTCGATAAGCGTTTTCTCGGTACACATCAAATCAGCTTCAGTCACGACTACGTCGTTTACTCTCGCGATACCTTTAAATTTCCAAATGCTACGTCGCGCCAGCGTAAGTTCCGTGGTCAATATTAGTTGATCCCCCGGAAAAACCGGGCGCTTGAAGCGAGCGTTATCAATGCCGACGAAATAAACCACCGACTTCTCATCGGGTTTGCGATCCCAACTCTTGTAAGCCAATATCGCTGAAGCCTGGGCCAGCGCTTCGATTACCAACACGCCCGGCATCACCGGATGATTAGGAAAGTGTCCGGTAAAAAAATGTTCGTTCATAGAGACATTTTTAAGTGCGACGACCCGCTTCATTTTCTCACACTCCAGCACACGGTCTATGAGCAAAAACGGATAACGGTGGGGCAAGTATTCCAGCACTTCTTCAATATTCATCGCGCTCACGACACGTCCCCTTTGCTATTTTTCACTCTTGTCTCCAGCGATTCGATGCGCTTCGCCATCTGCTCCATGCGTCGCCATTGTGCCATTGTGCGCAACCATTCACGGTTTTCCATGTGTGGCACGCCACTACTATAAACACCTGAGTGCGTGATAGATTTTGTGACCAGCGTCCTGGCCATAATGGTCACACCGGCACAAATATCCAGATGCCCGACGATACCGACGCCACCACCGATGCGGCAATGGTGGCCAATCCGGGTGCTCCCGGCAATGGCTGCGCAACCCGCGATGGCCGTGTGGGCGCCGATACAGACGTTGTGTCCGATCTGGATTTGGTTGTCGAGCTTCACGCCATCCTCGATCACGGTATCGTCGATGGCACCACGATCAATCGTCGTATTTGCGCCCACTTCCACATCGTCGCCAATCACTACTCGGCCGGTTTGAGGCACCTTGAGCCAGTGACCTTCTTCGTGTGCGAAACCGAATCCATCCGCGCCTATCACCGCGCCTGAATGGATGATTGCTCGATCGCCGATTACGCAGCGTGTATAAACGACGCTATTCGCGTGAATCTCGGACTTGTCTCCGATTACCGCCTGGTCACCAACATATGCATGAGGATGAATTACGGTGTCCTCGCCAATCTTTGCGCCATGACCAACGTAGGCCAATGCACCAATAGTTGCACTGGCGGCAATTTGAGCGGTTGACTCGATAACTGCGGTGCCATGCCAACCAGCAGAAACACCGCTTGAGGGAGAGAATAGTGCCGCCACTCGAGCGAAATAGGCATAGGGATTAGCAGTAACAATGCGCGGCTTATCAGTGAGGTCACGATGCGATAGCGCTACGATGACCACAGCAGCGCGGCTCACCTTGAGTTGTTCTTGGTACTTAGGATTTGCAAGAAAAGTGAGTTGCCTGTCCGTAGCGCACTCGATAGTACCGATGCCATCAACCACTACGTCGCCGTCACCAACCACTTCGCTACCGAACTTAGCAGCGATCTCATTCAGAGTTAGGCGCATGGAGTCGCGCGTGAGGACGACACCATTACTTGTCCACCGCTAACGCCTTCAAGACTTTGTCTGTGATGTCAATCTTGGAACTGGCGAAAACGGCGTCTTGAATGATCAAATCAAATTTATCGGCTTCGGCGATTTCTTTGATGATCTTGCTCGCTCGCTCTTGGACACCTGCCAATTCCTCATTCTTACGCATATTCAGATCTTCACGAAATTCTCGCTGCATGCGCTGAAAATCACGATTCAGATTACCAAGGTCACGTTCTTTGTTACGCTTGTCAGCCTCGCTTAGGGTGACCGTTTCTTTTTCGAGTTGAGTTTGCAAGTCGCGCACTTGTTTAGCCATTTTTTGCAGCTCGGCTTCCCGTACAGCGAATTCCTTTTCCAGCTTTTTCTGCGCCTTCTGTGCAGGTCCTGCCTCGCGCACAATACGGTCGCTATTCACAAACCCGATCTTGAGCTCGCCTGCTGCGATAACTTGTACCGAAAACAATAAAGTAGCGAGTGATATCCATTTCAAATTCTGTTTCAAAGCAAAACTCCTTCCAGATAAAACTAGAATACCGTACCTAACAAGAATTGAAAACGTTCTACCTTGTCTTCCGGTTTACGTTTGATTGGCACGCCGAAGCTGAGCTTGAGGGGACCGATCGGTGAAAACCAGCTCAATGCGATCCCCCCCGAATAGCGTAACTCCCCCAACGCAAACTTTTCGCCGTTGCCGTATACATTCCCCGCGTCAGTAAACAAACTTAGACGGACTGACTTCTCGTCTTTGACGCCCGGCAACGGAAAGAGCAATTCCGCGCTTCCCACGATACGCCGATTCCCTCCCAGCGCGCGACCATCCTTGTCCTTCGGGCCCAAAGAACTGGTGGCAAATCCCCGCACACTGGAAACACCGCCGCCGTAGAAATTGCGGAAAAACGGTAACTCGTCGTGTTTGCTGTATCCTTTTCCATAACCTAGCTCGCCATTGAGCAATAGGGTGAATGCGCTGGAGATGGGAATAAACCACTGATGTTGATAATTTAATTTGTAGTAAGTCAGATCCGCACCGGGTAAGCCAATCTCGCCGTAGATGCGCTGGTAGTTACCCTTGGTGGGATAGAAAAAACTGTTGCGCGTATCGCGCGCCCAGCCGACATCGGCGCGGATGGTCGAATTCTTCTCGCCGAACTCGCTGACGTAATCGAGATAGCGCTGCGGGCTATCACCGGCGACGACTTCGATGTTTGAACGCTCGTAGGCAATGCCCAGATTGACCGTATCGGTTTCCGTTACCGGTACGCCGTAACGCACACCCGCACCCGTGGTCTTGATCTTGTAGTGATCCACGTTACTGAGTTTGAATGTGTCGTTGATCCGATGATACAGGTCGAAGCCGCGGCTGACGCCATCCACGGTGTAATAGGGATTAGTGTAGGAAAGCACATAGGCTCGATTGGTGCGGCCCGAATTCACCTGAGCGGAAACCTGATTGCCTGTGCCAAAAACGTTGTTTTGGCTGATCGACGCTGACAACACGACTTTATCAATATCAGAATATCCCGCACCCACCTGAATACTGCCTGTTGAACGCTCTACAACACTCACGTTCACATCAACTTGATCCGTGGTGCCGGGAACCGCTGGTGTTTCCACGTTCACCTCGGAAAAAAAACCAAGTTTGTCGACGCGATCGCGAGAGCGGCTCACTTTTTCCGCGGACAACCACCCGCCCTCGAACTGGCGCATTTCCCGTCGGATCACCTCGTCCCGGGTCTTCACGTTGCCCGTAATATTTATACGCCGCACGTAAACCCGGCGGCCTGGATCGACCTGAAAGGTGAACGCGACTTGCTTTTTTTCTTTGTCCACTTCTGGTGCAGCGTTGATATTGGAGAACGAATAGCCATCATTCGCCAAAAGGTCACCGATGCGCTTAGTGGAGGCGGTCAACTGCTCGCGGGAAAAATAATCCCCCGGCTTAACGCTAATCATCTTGCGAATCTCGGCTTCCGGATGCGTTAGATTTCCTGCCACCTTGATTTCTGAAATTTTGTATTGCGGCCCCTCAGTGATGTTCACTGTGATGTAGATATCTTGTTTGTCCGGCGAGATTTGCACTTGCGTGGAATCGAGACTAAATTCCAAGTAACCTTGATTGAAATAAAACGAGCGCAGCTCTTCAAGATCGCCCGAGAGTTTTTGTTTGGAATACTGATCGTTTTTGGTGAACAAAGTGCCAAAGCTCGGGGTCGTCAGTTTGAATAGACCGAGTAGTTTCTTTTCCTTGAAGGTTTGATTGCCGATAATATTGATGCCCCTGATACGGGCAACTTCACCTTCATCAATATTGATGGCAACGGCGACTCGGTTGCGTTCCAACGGGCTGACCGTGGAAGAAACCTCAGCTGCGTACCTACCGCGAGTCAGATATTGTCGCTTGAGCTCTTTTTCCGCTTTGTCGAGATTAGATTTGTCATAGATTCGAGACTCGGCTAAACCGATCTGCTTGAGCGATTCCTTGAGTTCGTCGGCCTTAAACTCCTTTGCGCCGGTGATCTCGATCTGACCAATGGCTGGACGCTCTTGCACCACCACGATGAGCAGGTCATCGTCTTGCTCCAAACGAACATCGGAAAAAAATCCAGTGGCATACAACGCCTTGATTGCAGCGGCCGCTTTTTCGTCATCAATCTCATCGCCGACACGCAATGGAAGATAGCTAAACACCGTACCCGCTTCGGTCCGCTGTATGCCTTCTACCCTGATGTCTTTGACTTTAAATGGCTCAATGGCTTGCGCCGTGAGCGCGAAAACTACCCACAAGGCGCCAAGCAGCACGCGAACATTCATAGAAAACTAACCCGTGATGAGGCGATTGATATCGTTATAAAAGGCAATGAACATGAGCCCGGCCAGCAACACTAGACCGATTTGTTGTCCCGTTTCCATGATCTTTTCGGAAACTGGGCTGCCCTTAATTATCTCGACGACATAATACAACAAATGCCCGCCATCTAATAACGGGATAGGCAAGAGATTCAATATTCCCAGGCTGATACTGATCAACGCTACAAAATTGACAAACTGCAGCAGGCCCATCTGGGCCGTCTGTCCGGCGTAATTCGCAATGGTCACGGGACCGCTCAAATTCTTGATCGACACTTCGCCAATCGCCATGCGTGCTAACGATTTGAGGCTGAGCCAGCACATATCCCAGGTCTTGGTAATGGCCTTAGACAGTGCGGTTAAGGGCGGATAGACAGCTTTAGTGCGGAGCTCGGGCGCATCCCGATCGCCCACTTTCGCCCCAATCACGCCCAAGGATTTTGGCTGATTTTTTCCTGCCTCCGGAGTGACCTGTAAATGGACAGTCGCCCCAGCGCGGCGCACGTCGACGTCCAGCAGTTTGCCCACATTACCGCGAATAATCTGGACAAATTCCTCGGCCCCGCCATGAAGCTTCGTGCCATTTAGCGCAACGATTTCGTCACCAGCCAGTAACCCGCTCTTGAGCGCGGGGCTATCGGGCATGACTTCGACAATCTCCAAACCGGGTCGCAACCGCGTCAGCCCCAGCTTGCCGAGAAAATCACTTTCTAAATCCTGCTCAGTGAGCCCGTTACTCATTAAAACACGTTCACGCTGACCCCCACCCGCATCCTCGGTGGTGATGACGATACTACCCTCACCAAGGAGACGAGTCGTGATTGCCAGGCCCACTTCGTGCCAGGTGGAAATGGCGTCGCCTTCAATGGCGACGATCTTCTCGCCTGACATAAATCCGGCTTGGGCAGCGGGACTGCCCTTAGTCGGCGCGCCCAATATTGGCTTTGAACCCGGAATGCCGATCATCAACAATACCCAGAACAGCAAAATCGCAAGAAGCAAATTCGCCAGCGGACCCGCGACAACAATGGCGATACGCTTCCAAACCGATTGACGGTTAAAGGCGCGCGGTAGTTCTTCATTGGTGACCGGTGCTTCTCGCTCGTCGAGCATCTTGACGTAACCGCCTAGTGGAAACGCACCCAACGCCCATTCTGTCTGATCTGGGCCATAGCGCTTACTGAGCAACGGTTTGCCAAAACCGACCGAAAAGCGCAGCACTTTCACACCACAAAGCTTCGCCACCCAATAATGGCCCAACTCGTGGATCACGACTACGATGCCCAACAACACGGCGAATGCGGGCAAATACGATAACCATTGCATTACATAACTCCCTCGGCTGCCGACGACCTGCGTCGTTTGTAGGACTTAATCCAGTCCTGCGCCATAAGCCTAGATTCACCATCGGCAACCATGACATCTTGCAGTACTTTCACCGGCTTAACGACTGATTCTTTAAGTACGAAATCAATAGCATGGTAGATTTGTCCAAATGACAACTCCCCTATCAAAAACGCTTCGACCGCAACTTCATTGGCAGCGTTCAATAAGGTGGCCGCCGTGCCGCCCATATCAATCGCGCGGTACGCAAGTTCGACGCACGGGAATCGTTTGTTATCCAACGCCTCAAAATTGAGTTTTCCAATTGTGGCCAGATCAAGCGTTGCTACACCCGCCTCAATACGCTCGGGAAATGCCAGCCCATAGGCAATAGGAATGCGCATATCCGGATTTGACATTTGCGCCAGCACCGAACCATCGCGATAACTCACCATGGAATGAACAATGCTCTCGGGGTGAATTACGATCTCAACCTGCGAAGCTTCCGCGCCAAACAACCAACAAGCCTCAATCACTTCAAGGCCTTTGTTCATCATCGTCGCTGAATCCACCGAAATCTTTTTGCCCATCACCCAATTAGGATGTTTGACGGCCTGCGCAGGCGTGACATTCTCAATCTCTGCAAGATTCCAGGTCCGAAATGGCCCACCCGATGCGGTTAGGATAATGCGCGAAACACCGCGCTCAGCAAGCCCGCCGGGCCGTTGGGGTAGCGCTTGAAAAACTGCGTTGTGCTCGCTATCGATAGGCAGGAGTTCTGCGTCATTTTTTTGTACCGCTTCCATGAGCAAATTGCCTGACATTACCAGCGCTTCTTTGTTTGCAAGCAATACCCGCCTGCCCGCCCGCGCAGCGGCCAGGGTTGGTTTCAAACCCGCCGCACCCACAATGGCGGCCATGACAATATCAACGGCCGGATCGGAAGCAACTCGCTCCAAGGCATCAGTCCCATAAAGAAATGTAGTGTCATAGCACGTGCCCGTTTGCAATAATCGACAGGCCGCAGCTTTCGTCTCGTCAGCCAATACGGCGTATACGGGCCTGTAACGTTCCACCTGTTCGACGAGTCGTTGATAATTGCTGTTCGCGGTAAGGGCAAACAGCTTGTAACGCTCAGGATGCCGCGCGACAACGGACAAAGTATTTAGACCAATCGTGCCGGTCGCGCCCAGAATCGTAAGGTTTTTTGTAGTCACGTTAAACAGGGCACAAAGCCAAAAATTAAAGCCCTAAGGGAGCGCGGCAACAACTCAAAACGAGAGCGGCTAACGGCATGGTTGAAGTTATTGAATCGATGCGGTCGAGTATACCACCGTGCCCCGGAAACAAGTTCCCGCTATCCTTTTTTCCGCTGCGGCGCTTCAACCAAGATTCAAACAGGTCGCCGAGAATACTCAGCGCGGTAAGCAACACGAAACCTAATACAACTAGCCCTATCAGGCCACCCGAGATGGCTCCATAATGCTGGCTCAAGGTCACCAATATTACAGCGTAAAGTATAGAAATCAGCATTGCGCCGGCCACGCCTTCCCAAGTTTTGCCGGGGCTGATAGTTGGCGCAAGTTTATGGCTGCCAAACGCTCGGCCGGCAAAGTAAGCTGCCGTATCGGCGAGCCAAATAACCCCCATCGAAAAAAATACGTACAACGGCCCTATTTCTCTTAGCGAGACAAGCGCGAACCAAACGGGAATGAGCACTACTGCGCCGATTATGAGCGGCGTGACCTTGCCCTTCATTTCCAAGCGATGACTCAACAGCAAGGGCGCGATACTAAACCAAAAAACCACCGCAACAAGACAGACAAATCGCGTAGTGTCGCCATCCCCCGCGACATAGGCGCCTATCTGGCGAATAAGCAACGCGACGCAGGGAATGGCCACACCGTAGAGCCTCGCGTTTGCCCCCGAAAACCCGGACAGCTGCGCCCATTCGTAAGCAGCGATAGCGGCGGCTATCAGCACCAATCCCGACCAGTAACTCGCGGGTAAAGCGAATAAAACCAATAAGAGTGCGGGAAAGACTATCGCAACGGTCAATAATCGAGTGCGCAACATGGTCGGGTTATAGACTTAGGGAATCTGTGCAAATAGGCGACAACGAACGCTTTGGATGCGATGTCAAAGAACGCGACGCGAAACGTTGCGCAAGCCTAGGCTGACTTTACTTTGGGAGCCTGCTCGGCCTGTACCTGCTCGCTAGTTCGGCCAAAACGACGCTCCCGCGCTTGATAAGACTCAATCGCGGCGTCGAGAACCTTGCCGTCCAAATCAGGCCACAGCGTATCGGTAAAGTACAGTTCCGTGTAGGCCAATTGCCAGAGCAGGAAGTTACTTATTCGTTGTTCGCCGCCGGTGCGTATGAACAAATCCGGTTCCGGTGCATAGTGCATCGACAAATAGGGCTCAAAGTCCGCTTCGCCAAAACCCGCGGCAAGTTCGGGCTTAGACTGTAACATACGCTGCATCGCCTGCATAATGTCCCAACGTCCCCCATAATTCACGGCGATGGTTAGTGTCAGGCGAATGTTGTTTCTGGTTAATTGCTCGGCATCTTGTATGAGCTTGACGATCTTCGCATCGAACCTCGACAAATCGCCGATGGCTTTGAAACGAATACCATTGTCATGCAGTTGGGAGATTTCTTGTTCAAGGGCGTTGAGAAACAACTGCATCAATACGCCGACTTCCTCTGCGGGACGGCGCCAGTTCTCGCTGCTAAAGGCAAATAGGGTGAGGTACTGTACGCCCCGTTGTGCGCAACGGCGCACCGCTTCACGCACCGCATCGGCACCCTTGCGATGACCTGCGACTCGCGGCAGGAAGCGCTTTTTGGCCCAACGGCCATTGCCATCCATGATGATGGCAATGTGCTTTGGAATCACCGATGGCGCGGGAATTTCCTGAGTGGGGTTAGAGAAAATAGACATGGGCCAGACCTGTCGATGTTGACTTAGGCGGCAAAGCGCGTCGCAACATTTTCAGGGCCTATACCGTCATCATTTCTGCTTCTTTGGCCTGCGTAAGCTTGTCGATTTCGGCTACGTGCTTGTCTGTCAATTTTTGAATGTCGTCTTGCGCACGGCGCTCGTCGTCTTCGGAAATAGTTTTGGCCTTGAGCGCGTCTTTGAGATGCGTGATGGCATCGCGACGTATGTTGCGCACGGCCACGCGAGCGTTCTCAGCGTCATGCCTCACAACTTTGATGAGATCGCGACGGCGCTCCTCCGTGAGTGCGGGCATCGGTACGCGTATGAGATCGCCTTGCGCCGCGGGATTGAGGCCCAGGTTGGAATCACGAATGGCTTTTTCAACCGTCGAAACCAGCTTCTTTTCCCAAGGCTGCACACCAATCGTGTGAGAATCCACCAGCGTCAGGTTCGCGACCTGATTTAGCGGCATCATCGTGCCATAGTAGTCGACTTTGATGTGCTCCAACAGGCCCGTGTGGGGCCGGCCGGTGCGCACTTTGCCCAGATCCGCCTTGAATGAATCAACGGTCTTGTGCATTTTCTGTTCGGAATTCTTGTTAATATCGGCAATCATGATCTATCTCTCTGCGTCACCCACCGCACCTAGTTGGTTACCAAGGTACCCTCTTCCTCACCCAAAACAACCCTACGCAAGGCGCCGGCTTCAAATATACTAAATACACAAATCGGCAATTTTTGGTCGCGACACAATGTCAGCGCCGTCGCGTCCATGACCTTCAAGTTTCTGGAAATAGCCTCATCAAAGGTGATGTGTTTGAAGCGCGTCGCGGTTTTGTCCAGCTTGGGATCGGCGGTATAAATTCCGTCAACCTTTGTGGCTTTGAGCACGATTTCCGCTTCCATTTCGCGACCGCGCAGCGCCGCCGCCGTGTCAGTGGTAAAAAATGGATTGCCCGTCCCGGCGGCGAAAATAACCACTTTTCCCTCTTCAAGATAACGCATCGCTTTACCGCGAATATAGGGCTCGACCACCGGCTCGATATTGATGGCTGACTGCACCCGCGCGCTCAGCCCCGCATTGCGCATGGCGTCCTGCAGAGCAATCGCGTTGATGACCGTCGCCAACATGCCCATGTAGTCGGCCATGGCGCGATCCATGCCTGCGGCGCCCGGTGCCACGCCGCGAAAGATATTGCCGCCGCCGATCACCACCGCAACTTGCACACCTAGGCTGACAACCTCTTTGATTTCCGCAACGATCGCTTCGATCGTGCCACGATTGATGCCATAGCTATCCTCCCCCATCAGGGCTTCGCCTGACAATTTAAGGAGGATGCGTTTGTATTTGGGCTCCGTCATGCGGCCGGATTAAGCGCCCTTAACCGCTGCCGCTACTTCGGCGGCGAAGTCCGTTTGCTTCTTCTCGATACCGTCACCGACGACGTAAAGGACGAAGCGCGCGACCGATGCGGATTTCGCCTTTAGCAACGCTTCAATCGTTTGCTTGTCGTCTTTCACAAACGGTTGGCCCAAGAGAGTCACTTCCTTCAAATATTTTTGCACGCTGCCTTCCACCATCTTCGCAACGATATCCGCAGGCTTGCCGGATTCCGCGGCTTTCGCCATGGCCACATCACGTTCTTTCTGAATCAGGGCGGGGGAGACGTCTTCTTTTGCCATGGCCACGGGTTTGCTCGCAGCGATGTGCATAGCCAAATCTTTCGCCAGCGCTTCATCTCCGCCCACCAGATCCACTAGCACGCCGATTTTTGCGCCACCGTGTATGTAGTTCGCCAACTTACCTTGGGCATCGCAACGCACGAAGCGGCGGATGGAAACATTTTCGCCGATCTTACCCACGATCGCGGTGCGCGTGGTTTCCACGCTTGCGCCGTTGAGGGGCAAGGCCGAAAGCGCGGCCACATCCAAAGGGTTTTGTTTAGCGATGAGCTCAGCCAGATTTTTTGCAAAAGCGAGAAAATCTTCGTTCTTAGCGACAAAATCGGTCTCGCAATTTAGCTCGAGGATTGCGCCGAGTTTTTGATCATGGGAAATGTACATCGCCACCACACCTTCAGCGGCGACTCGGCTTGCGGCCTTGCTGGCTTTGCTACCCAATTTCACGCGCAGAATTTCTTCTGCTTTTTCCATGTCGCCGCTTGCTTCGGCCAACGCCTTTTTGCATTCCATCATGGGCGCGTCGGTTTTCTCGCGCAGCTCTTTTACCATCCCAGCGGTGATTTCCGCCATGTGCTAACTCCTACAATTCAATTTAAGCGCACGCTGGGCACTCCATCGAAGCGCCCAGCGCCATTACTGCTTTTCGGCAGCGACTTCGTTCACGTCGACAAATTCCTCATCGGCAGGCGCGACCAGTTCTTGAATCACCTGGCTGCGACCTTCCAAAATCGCGTCGGCGGCGCCACGAGCGTAAAGACGAATTGCGCGGGTCGAGTCATCGTTACCGGGAATAATGTAATCAACATTATCGGGCCGTTGCTTTCAGCGACGCAGTCGCGATGAGGGCGTGACGTGGAGCACTCCTGAGGAAATAACTGCGCCGCTCGCTGCGCTGAGAAAACTTTATC
>JBDSJK010000278.1:0-2649 GCA_039917535.1 Burkholderiales bacterium | reverse complement strand
CAAGCTCACCGACAATCCCGCTGTCGTCGCCGTTGCCATGGAAGTGCGTGGAAAGCTGGAACGGGTGCGTGATGCGTTGAAGTAGCGGATAAAATGGTTTCGGACATGTCAGGCACGACTCGCGCGCGCATTGTTCCAAACCAGGCAGTGTCCTCGACGCCATCAGAGGAGAATGAAAATTAAGAAAATCGCAGAGGTTACTGCGAGCCCGCCCGAGATTTTGTGTGCGAGACATAACACGCTAACAAGCAGCACGGGATGAAGCGACGGCGGCTCTTATTGGCTGCGATGGGGCTGGGAGCGGGTTTCGCCGCGTGGAAATTTTGGCCGGAAGAAGGACTGTGGAATTCGTGCCGGCCATTGCCGTTGCCCAAGCACTTGGCGAACCATGAAATCGTCCGAGCGGCCTGGGCGGACCTCGATGCGGTTAAGGTCTGGGATGTTCATGTGCATCTGTCTGGACTGGGGGTTGGCAATAGCCGTGTCTGGGTTAACCCTGCGATGCGCAGTGTTTTTCATCCCTTCGAGTTCGTCCACACACAGTTTTACGCGAATGCCGCCTGCATGACGAATCGCACTGAGGCGAGCGCAGATGCCTACGTGGCGCGCCTCACCGCGCTGCAGCAAGAGCGCCCGCTGGGGGCGAAGCTGCTGCTGCTCGCGATGGATTACTTCCACGACGAAGCGGGTAACCGTAATCCGGCACGGACGGTTTTCTATGTGCCCAACGATTATGCCGCCGAGATTGCCGTACAGCATGCGGCACGACTAGAGTGGATCGCTTCGATTCATCCTTACCGTGCAGACTGCATTGAGGCGCTCGAATGGGCAACCAGCCACGGCGCACGGGCAGTGAAGTGGATTCCTTCCGCCATGGGAATCGATCTCGCCTCGCCACGGTGCGATCCGTTCTACGCTGCGCTGACGCGACTAGATATGCCGTTGTTGAGCCATGGCGGCTACGAACATCCGCTCCTCAACAGCGGGGCGTTGCAAGAATTGAACAACCCGCTCGCGTTGCGGCGACCGCTGGAGCATGGTGTGCGGGTAATTGTGGCGCACTGTGCCAGCACGGGATCGGGCATCGACACCGATCGGGGTATTCATGGGCCCGAGGTGGAAAACTTCTCGTTGTTTTCGCGCTTGATGGATGATCCGCGCTACGACGGTCGCTTGGTGGGCGACATCTCGGCCTTGACCGAGTCAACCCGCGTGGGTCCGCTCCTCAGGTACGTCCTCAAGAGGACCGACTGGCATGGCCGGCTGTTGAATGGGTCGGACTATCCGCTTCCGGGGTACGTGCCGGAAGTGTCGATCAAGCGTCTCGTCAATCAGGATTTCATCACGTCGACGCAAGGCTGGGTTCTCGGCGAACTCCGACAGCACGACCCCCTGCTGTTCGACTTTGTTCTGAAGCGCCATATAGCGGCGGACGGCACGCGCTTCGCCGCTTCGGTGTTCGAGACCGCGGGATTCTTCAATCGAGGCAATGACCGGCCGCCGACCAGCGTTGTCCGGGCTCGCTGATAACGAGAGGCAAGTATATGGGCCGCCGTCGATGATTCGAGTGTATGTCCTGCTCAAGCGAACCGTACTTCAAGGACTCCCATCATCCCGACGTCTTCATGTTCGATTATTTGGTGTTGACACATCCGCGTCCCGGCCATTGGCTGTCTAGTTGTCGCCAAGGACGATATGCGTTTGCTTCTCGCGCTCTAACTGTGCTTGGCGCGACATCGCGTCTTGCAGTGCCAACGACGTGACCTCACGCGCTAGCGTTTCCAAAAAAGGTCATCGGAACTTTGCTAAGTGCGACAGCGCACAGACGCACGATCCACCCCGCGCGCACCCTGCTGGCAGGATGCGGCAAAGTCAGGGGTCCTTCCCCTTTCGTGAGCTTTTTGACATAGATCAATACTGGTTTGCGCCGGCCCTTTACAGTGAATCGTCCTTGGCATTTACCCACCATGACGTTCATCTTGAACACTGACGCCCACCACAGCACCGCGCTCTTGGTTGCGAACTGCCTGCGGTGACATCACCACTTGATTATTGGAGAAACGAATGAACCACGACCATTCCCAGCACAACTTCGAGCCGCAGGCCTTTTGGGGCTCGCGTTATTCGATCGGACTGGTTGTCTTGGGCGCCATTGCCGCTTACTTCCTGATAACCGAGCACCGCGCTCACTTCTTTTTCGCACTGCCATTCTTGCTGTTACTGGCCTGCCCGCTGATGCACGTCTTCATGCATGGCGGACATGGTGGGTATGGGGGTGGGGACGGCCACCAGCACGGCGGCCCGCAGCGCACCCTTGGGTCACCAGCGCAGCAGCCAAAGACGCCGGGAGATCCGTCATGAGCCACGACACACCAGCCTATGGCTTGTGGACGCTCGTCGTCTTCAATTCGGCCATCTTCATCCTGTTCGCGTTCAGCTTCTTCAAGCCGCAAACTGCACGCGACTGGCGCACGTTCGGGGCCTTCGCGGCCTTCATCATCGCGCTGTTCGTCGAGATGTATGGCTTCCCGCTGACGATCTACCTCATGTCCGGTTGGCTCCAGACAAAGTACCCGAACCTCGATCTCCTGTCCCATGACGCCGGTCACCTGTGGCCGACACTGCTCGGCGGAAAAGGCAACCCCCACT
>JBDSJK010000277.1:0-4795 GCA_039917535.1 Burkholderiales bacterium | reverse complement strand
TGCACGCCTTGCCGCGTCGGCACGGCGAAAGCGCTCACGTTAATGGCAGCGCCGAAATGGAACCAGTCATTGTTGAACGAGCTTTCCAGCGCCATGATGGATGCGTCGATCTGCGGCTTGGGCCAGGCGGCGCCAAATCCCGTGCTAAGCGTGATGAAATATTTCTCCAATGAAATTCAATAACAAAAATGTAGCAGCGGTTATTTTCAACGCCATCATCGTTGGGCTTCCTCCGTCAGCCCATCCTACAGAGAAGATGTGAGCATGAACGCACCCTTGACAACCGAATTGCAAGCCGAAGCCATCACGTTCAAATTGAACGGCGTCGATGTCACCGGCCTTAGCAACGAAACCATTATCGAAACCGCCAAGCGCAACGGCGTGGAAATTCCGCGTCTGTGCTATAAGCCGGGGTATCGGCCCGACGGCAACTGCCGCGCGTGCATGGTGGAGATCAAGGGCGAACGCGTGCTGGCGCCCGCCTGCTGCCGCTATCCCAAGGCCGGCATGGAAGTCACCAGCAACAGCGAGCGCGCCGTCGCGTCGCAAAAAATGGTGTTCGAATTATTGCTCTCCGACATGCCAGAAAAAGACTACACGCTTAACTCGGAACTCGATCAGTGGGCGCAAAAACTCGCGATGGGCAAGCCGCGCTTTGCGCCGCGTCCAGCGGTGAAATCCGATCTCAGCCATCCCGCCATGGCGGTAAACCTCGACGCCTGTATCCAATGCACTCGCTGCGTGCGCGCCTGTCACGAAGAGCAAGTGAACGACGTGATCGGCTACGCCTTCCGTGGCGATCACTCCAAGATCGTGTTCGATCTCGACGATCCCATGGGCGAATCGACGTGCGTCGCCTGCGGCGAGTGCGTACAAGCGTGCCCCACCGGCGCGCTGATGCCCGCACGAGAAGTGGCGCTGAGCAAGCCCGACAAGCAAGTGGATTCCGTTTGTCCCTATTGCGGCGTCGGTTGTCAGCTCACCTACAATATCAAAGACAACAAGATTCTTTTTGTTGAAGGCCGCGACGGCCCGGCCAATCACGAACGCCTGTGCGTGAAGGGCCGCTATGGCTTTGACTATGTGCATCACAAACATCGCCTTACCCAGCCGCTGATCCGCAAAGCCGACGCGCCGAAGCGTGGTGATTATTTGCCCGCGCCGGAAGAAGCCGCAAGCTGGTTCCGTGAAGCGAATTGGCAAGAAGCTTTAGATCACGCCGCATCAAATCTTGCGAAAATCCGTGATCGCGATGGCTGCAACGCGCTCGCCGGATTTGGCTCCGCAAAAGGTAGCAACGAAGAAGCGTATCTATTTCAAAAACTGGTGCGCACGGGTTTTGGCACCAATAACGTCGATCATTGCACCCGGCTTTGCCATGCCTCCTCCGTCACGGCGTTACTCGAAGGCATTGGTTCGGGGGCGGTGTCAAACCAAGTGTCTGACGTGATGACGGCGGAAGTGGTGTTACTCATTGGCGCGAACCCTACAGTAAATCATCCGGTTGCTGCAACGTGGCTTAAAAACGCGATCAAGAACGGCACCAAGCTGATTCTCGCCGATCCGCGTCGCGGCGAATTGGCGCGCCACGCGTGGCGCACGTTGCAATTCAAAGCGGATACCGACGTGGCCTTGCTCAACGCCATGATGCACACCATCGTGCACGAAGGTTTGGTCGACGAAGCCTTCATCGCCAGCCGCACCATGGGCTACGATGAATTGAAAAAAAATGTCGCCGACTACAGCCCCGAAGCAATGGCGCCCGTTTGCGGCATCGCCGCCGAAACCATCAAAGAAGTCGCGCGAGTATTCGCCAAGAGCAAAGGCTCGATGATCCTCTGGGGCATGGGCATTTCGCAACACATCCACGGTACCGACAACGCCCGCTGCCTCATTGCGCTGTCCCTGATGACGGGCCAAATCGGCCGTCCCGGCACCGGTTTACATCCACTGCGTGGCCAGAATAACGTGCAAGGCGCGTCGGACTCCGGTTTGATCCCCATGATGTTTCCCGACTACCACCGCGTGGATAACCCAGTGGCCCACGCGCGCTTTGAAAAATTATGGCACACCAAGCTGGACGACAAACCTGGCTTGACCGTGGTCGAGATCATGGATGCGGTGCATGAAGGCAACATCAAAGGCATGTATATCATGGGCGAAAATCCCGCCTTGTCGGATCCCGACGTGAACCACGCGCGGCAAGCGCTTGCGGAGTTGGAATGCCTGGTGGTGCAAGATATTTTCATGACGGAAACAGCGCTATTCGCCGACGTGATTTTGCCTGCCTCCGCCTTCCCGGAAAAAACCGGCACCTTTACCAACACCGACCGCATGGTGCAGCTTGGCCGTCGCGCACTCGACATGCCCGGCGATGCGCGCCAGGATTTGTGGATCATTAAAGAGCTGGCGAAACGCCTGGGCGTAAATTGGAATTATCCCGGACCGGAAAACGGCGTCGCGGCGGTGTTCAACGAAATGCGGCTAGCCATGGACAGCATCGCCGGTATCACATGGGAACGGCTGGAGCAAGAAAGCTCGGTCACCTACCCCTGCGAGAAAGAAGGTGACCCCGGCGAGCCGGTGGTATTCATCGACGATTTTCCGCGTGAGTCCGGTCGCGCTAAATTTGTACCCGCCGACATCATTCCCGCCGCCGAGCGCCCCGATGCGGAGTATCCCATGGTGCTCATCACCGGACGTCAGTTGGAACACTGGCACACCGGCAGCATGACGCGCCGTGCTGGGGTGCTCGACGCGATCGAGCCCTATCCGGTGGCGTCGCTACATCCGCTGGATTTAGACAAGCTATCTGCGAAGCCTGGCGACACTATCACCGTGGAATCGCGTCGCGGCAAAATCGCGCTCTACGCCCGTGCCGACGACGGCACGCCCCCAGGCGCGGTGTTCATCCCCTTCTGCTACTACGAAGCGGCAGCGAACATGCTGACCAATCCTGCGCTTGACCCGTTCGGCAAAATTCCCGAGTTTAAATATTGCGCGGTCAAACTCAGCACAGGCGGCGAGCCGCAGCCGACTTCGAGTTTTGGCGGCGGCAAAATTTTATCGGGCGTCCCGTAAGCGCCGTTGAACGCTGACGACAAAATAAGATCAAAAGAAGACTATGGCTGAACAAATCATTTCATTTGCAACCGGTAAAGCAATGCCTGAGAACCGCACACTGATTGCGGACAAGCTAGGCCGCCACGTGCGCGATCTGCGCATCTCTGTGACGGACCGCTGCAATTTCCGCTGCGTCTATTGCATGCCGAAAGAAGTATTCGGCAAGGATTATCAGTTTCTCGAACATACCTCGCTGCTGACCTTTGAGGAAATCACCCGCGTCGCGCGGCTGTTCAAAGAATTGGGCATCGAAAAAATCCGCCTCACCGGTGGCGAGCCGCTGGTGAGGCGTAATCTGGAAAGGCTGATCGAGATGCTGGCGAAGCTCGATCTCGATCTCACGCTGACCACCAACGGATCGCTGCTGAAAAAGAAAGCGCAATCCTTAAAAGACGCGGGTCTGCAGCGCGTAACCGTCAGTCTTGATTCTCTCGACAACGCCATCTTCAAAGCCATGAACGACGTGGACTTCCCCGTCGAGCGCGTGCTCGAAGGCATTGCCCACGCGTCGGCCGTCGGCCTGAACCCCATCAAAGTCAACATGGTCGTCAAGCGCGGCCTTAACGACCAAGACATCGTGCCCATGGCGCGCCATTTCAAAGGCTCGGGCCACATCCTGCGTTACATCGAATACATGGACGTCGGCGCGACCAACGGCTGGAAGATGGACGACGTGGTGCCGTCCGCCGAAGTCGTCAGCCGCATCCACGCCGAAATGCCGCTGGAAGTCGCCGACCCCAACTATAGCGGCGAAGTCGCCGAACGTTGGCGCTACAGCGATGGCTCCGGCGAAGTCGGCGTCATCAGCTCCGTCACCCAAGCCTTCTGCCGCACCTGCACCCGTGCGCGGCTCTCCACTGAAGGCAAGCTCTACACCTGCCTGTTCGCCACCCAAGGCCACGACATCCGCCAACTGCTGCGCGGCGGCGCCAGCGATACGGAAATCCTCGATTCGGTTTCCGGCGTGTGGCACGCCCGTGGCGATCGCTATTCGGAGATACGTTCGGACGCGACGATCAAGCTTAAGAAGGTTGAGATGTCGTATATCGGTGGTTAGAAATAATGTAGGGCGGGTTGTAACCCGCTGAACAATTTGTGATATGCCGAAGGCATATCCTTGGCGGGTGTGATCCGCGCTACTTAACTGCCCTACCGAAAAATCCTTTTCTCATTTTTTTGCTCATCGACTTATGCCAACTCAGTACTCCAGGTTTGTTAGGCGATTGGATAAAAAGATCGGTTTTGCCAGCAAGAATTTAATGATCCCATTTGTAGTCATTGCGAGCCTGGCGGGGTTGTGCTTACTATTCTTAAAGCTTGGTTATCGATCACTTGGTGGATTTTGTTTTGCCATCGCGTGGCTATCCATGATATTTCTGATACTTAAGGTTTGGCTTCGGAACATTAAGGAATTTGGGAGAAAACTACGAAACGGTCGAAATCGTAGCGGCATTTGTTGGGCTTCCTTCGTCAGCCCAACCTTCAAATTTTTCATGCAGCATGGCTGAGAAGCAATACCAGTGCGGTTCTCAAAGCAACATGTCTGGAGCGGCGCTGCCCATGCAGCTCTTGGCGCATCGCCTAACATAAATCTGGTCATGTATCGCCCTCACCTCACTGACGCGAAACGTCCCCTCACCTTCAGCGTCGAAGCGCAAAACGAAAAAGGCGA
>JBDSJK010000276.1:0-3029 GCA_039917535.1 Burkholderiales bacterium | reverse complement strand
AGGTCAAATTAACCTACCTCGTGGCGTCCGTTTCTCGGGGACCAGATCAGACTTGCAAAACTCTTATCCAAACCAAGCTAGAATCCGCATGGACACTGGCTCGTGGCAATGCCATGCTTGAGAGTCGTGTTGGTATTGCCTCTCAGGCCCTGACCCGATGGTTGTTCATCACCTCAGGAACCAACCGGAAGCCGATGATTAAAGCGACCGAACTGTTTCGCAGTAAACTAAGATGGGTACAGCGCAAACGAAACCCATCACAGAAGTTGCTACAAGCGCGGCCACAGGAATGTTAAGGCTGGATGATGGGTTTCACTTGCGCTCTACCCATCCTACGCTTGTTATCCCAACAACCATTGCTTGTACCAACTAATCGCGTTGCTGGACGATAGTGCAAAACCCTTGACGTAGGCGTCAAAATGGCCACCGGGCAGGATAACGAGCTTCTTCGGCTCGCGTGCGCTCTCGAATGCGTTGATAGCGACATCCGTAGGCGTGAGGGTGTCGCTATCCGCCACCATCATCAGGAACGGCGTCGGCGCGATACGCGCGATGTAAGTCGCCGGGCTGTACTCGATGAATTTCTCGACCGACTCCACCGTCACACGATTCTCCCAGCGCGGTGCTTTCTTCTTGCCTGTCTCGGTAAACCACTTGAACGATTCGCTGGTATTGAGTACCGCGTTGTTGTCTTCAGCGACGACCGGTAGATAGTTCACTTTGCCGGATTTGTAGCGCTCGACGCGATCACCTTCGAGGTACTTGAGCATGCCGGCCCCGGCAGCTCTTGGCACGATCGCTTGAAAGTTGGTCCAACCGTCAACCAACGGAACTTGGCTAGCCACCGCTTTGATCCGTCGATCGAGCGCGCCCAGGCAGATCACGTGGCCGCCACTATACGAGGAGCCGAATACGCCGATCTTCTCCGCGTTTACGTCCGGCTGCAGTTGCGCGAATGTGATTGCATTGCGGAAGTCCTCAATTTGCTCCCACGGAAAAATCTGTCCGCGCGGCTCACCTTCGCTTTCGCCTTGAAATCGATAGTCGAACACGATCGCGACGAAGCCGGCGTTGGCGAACGACTGGGCGTAGTCGGTGAAATACATTTCCTTCACCGCACTGAAGCCGTGCGCCAGTACGATGCACGGCCGCTTTTCGCCGCTCTTCACATCGGCCGGCAGGAATTTGAGCCCTTTGCAACGCAGCCCCTTGCTCATGAATTCGATCGGTTGACCGCCCTCTGCGGCTTGGGCGTTGCTAACCACGCTCGCCGCACTCGCGACGACCGCGGTTGCGCCAACGGCTTTGACAAAATCCCGGCGTGAGAATCCTTCGTTAGTTTGCTTCTCGTTCATCTGTTCCTCCTGTGAGTTGTTGCCACCAAGACTACGCATTCTAAGACTACGCGTTCCGCGCGTTTGCGTCCATCTACATCTTTTTGTTTACGCCGGCAGCCCTTGAAACACCGGCGAAAAAAAGGGCAGCCTGTTTGGTTTTATCGGTTGATATTAGGGGTCTGGGGAGCAATGGAACGGTAGATGTACATAAGTGAGCGAAATGCTAAGGGTGAGTTTGTCAAAAATCCGCGCCATGCCTAAGCATATCAGTACGCAAACGATCGTTTGTGCAACGAAGGTCGAACCAAGGTATTGCAAGGGCTGGCATGTTGCGAAAACCTGTTGCATTGGTTGGTCGAACAGCAACAGGTTTATGCAACCGCATGTGGCCAACTTTTGATGATTTCGACATTGCCGCAGAAGAATTGTAATTCCTACGGCAATCCTTAAGTGCATTTATCGTTTCATTGCTCCCCAAACCCCAAAGTCCACTTGGTCCCGATTCACCCCCTGGGAGCCGTCCAGGTCGGTGCGCTCAATGCGCAGCCGCTCGAACGGCACGATCGCCATCCCCGTGAGTAGACTGCCGGTGTAAGTGGCGATATCCAACTCCCGCCGCCGGAGAATTAAAGGAGCCAAGCTATTTGTCTCGACCGTTTCTCATAAATTAAATCGAAATTGGCCCCTTTAGTCCGACTGCTCTTCGGTGGTCATTTTTTTGCGTGCCCATCTACTAGACTGCTCCAATATCTCATCGCAGCATCCAGTGTCAATGCTATTTGTCGAGCAAGGCCCGAGGCTTATCTGGGCTGAGGCCAGGTAGGGCGGGGCACACCCGCGAACGACATGCCGATTGAATATCACATGTTGTTCGGCGTGTTACAACCTACACATTGTTCTTTATTTTGATCCACCAAGAGCCACATCCAGTGCGCCTCGTGGCGTGGCATGCCTGGAGAGCCGCTCTACGCAAGGCTCCTGGCGATACCCCACCAAAACGAACTTATCCAACTGCTTGAAAAATTGCTGCCATTGAACGGCCTGTTGGTTTTCCGTGTGCCGCGAATTTCGGTCACGCAAAGGCCTTGGCTTTCGCGCTTTGGGAACGGATAATGCAATTTCGCGACAGTTCTTTAAAGGGATTTGAAATAATGGATACGGACTACATTAAGCGCGAGATTCGCACGCTCGAAGATAAACGTTGTCAGGCGATGATCGCTAAAGATACTGCGGTGCTAGGCGCGATGCTCGCCGAGAGTTTGATTTACACCCATTCGAGTGCGCAGACTGACACCAAGGCGCAATATATCGAGGCCGTCAGAACAGGCGTATTCGATTACAAGAAAATCGAGCGCTTTGATGAAGTCACCCAGGTTTATGGCGATCATACCACCGTGAACTCGGGCCGCGCGGAGATCGATGTGATTGCACGTGGCACGCCCAAGAAGTTGAATATCCGTTTTGTGAATGTCTGGGTAAACATGCCGCAGGGTTGGCAGTTTGTGGCATGGCAGAGTACGCCGATTCCAGCGTGACGAGGATTGTGGAATCGCATGTCGATAGGATGCGATGACATCACGTAAGTCGCCAAGATGAAGGATGCACACGCGGAGCACATGCGGTCGATCGGCGCGACAGTCGCGCAATCTCGCGGCCAAACAGAATTTGCGCCGCTTTCACCGCGACCCACCC
>JBDSJK010000275.1:0-3449 GCA_039917535.1 Burkholderiales bacterium | reverse complement strand
TCTGCTGCATCGACGTTGGGCCAATAATCCATGGCACCGGTGAACGCAAGAACGTCTTCGTCCGGTTGATACGGATTCTCGAGTGAGTGTGCAGGCGAGAAATAATCGGTATCAACGCCATTGTTCGCAAACGTGACACGTTCGGCGGACTCGGGCGCGAGGGTTTTGAATAGGTCGGATTCGCGCTCATTGACAAACACCGTCGCATCAAAATCCTGCGCGACTTGGCGTTCAAAAACCAGTAAGCGCTTTGCCTCGCGCCGATAAAGCCACGACACGGGCCAAGATTTGCTTTTCGCGTACTGCGACCATTTATCGGAATCGATATCGACCATATCTGCGACGCGTATTGCCGCACTCTGCCGTGGCAAGTACTGGGCCATGGCTGAAGAAAAAATCACGATGTGCTTAATCGGGGCAAAAGTAAGTTTGCTCTCAACCCATTGCTGAAGACCCTTATTTGCGTAGTAAGGCAGCGTCAGCGCTTGCCCTGTGAGCATTCCGCGCAGGCTCTTGATTCGCGCCGCTTTTGGTTCAAGCCGGGCAAAATGAGTGTCGCGGCATAGCTTCTTCACCTCATTTATATGCTGCCAATCCTCTTCCGCATCAATGAACGTGCCCAGATGAACGCGGTATTCCTTCGCTAAATATTTCAGCAAATGATAGGAACGGACCTTGTCGCCTTTGTTGGGCGGGAATGGGATGCGGTGTACCAACAGCAGCAGATGTTTCACGTGGCTAGCCGAGGTATTTCACGATGTGGGGACCAATTTGGTTTACCAATGCCAAGGGCATGGCTTGCCAGGCCCTGATGAACAGCCGATATTTGGGGTTAAGCGGGTTCATGTCTGGTACTTTTATTGCTCGATGAAGCTGGTATTCGTAGTTCAGTGGCGTTGGCTCGAATCCCCAATTCTTCTTGAAATGATAGGGCCCAGTGCCTATTTTGCTGCGGCCATAGTCAAACAAATTACAGCCTCGCACCACGGCGCGCTGCATGAGATCCCAGTATTTGAAATCGTTAGCGGCTAGGTCTCTAGCAGCGAGATGATCACCGGCGTAATAGGGCAAGACCTCGTTGCGAAAGTAGAAAGTCAAGACGCTGCTCACTGAATTTCCGTTTGACGCGACGATTGTGAGAACCTCACAATCGTCAGCGAATGTTTTCTTCAGCAAGGCAAAATAGCGCTTAGGTAAAGTCGGCGTACCATGGCGATGCACGCTATCGGCGTAAATCGCAAAAAAACGCTCGACGTCGGCATCGATCTCGCCGCGCAACTCGGCCTTAATGCCCTTGCGCACCATGGCCCGTTGTTTCCTCGGAATGGCAAGCATGTTCTGCTCATCGTTCGGAAACAGTTCTTTGCGAAATGTCACGTATAAATCTTTGTGCGCCCAATAGCGATGGCTCGCCTCAAAACTGCGGTATTCGAGGTGCTCTACATTCAAACTACGGGCCAATTCCTGCGCCGTCTGATCTAAGGCCAGGCGGGCTGCATCAGATGTCGCCGCGATTCCACCATAAACACAAAAAGGTAACGAACACAGTGAGTGGCCAAACAATAGACTTTTCACTTCGGCAAGAGGTAAAACCCCCACTATTTTTCCTTCACATTCCGCATAGAAAAAATAGGTGCGATGAGAGAACGCTTGCTCCAACACCGTTTTCCAACCAGCACGGTGAAAGAAAGTCGCTTCGGGACAAGTCATGACAAACTCATCCCAACGCGCATAATCAACCTCACGCAATAACTCGACCTTCACAGGGCCTAGTCCCTCCGTGCGGGATAAAGTCGTTAGTCTAGGCGGATCAACTGCGACCTGACTCAATTCGCACCCGGCAAAAATATTTGGTCGACGCGACCCCAGCTAAAATCCCTTAACAAGCTCTGCAAGCGCCGCTCCGTTCGCGACAGATTGACGTAATGACGAAAGCGCGTCTTCAACTTCATGCCACTCGGTCTGGGTTGATCAGGATCAATTTCCCAGGGATGGCAATAAAAAATACAGGGTTGTTTGTCGGCACGGTTAACGCGATTAATAGACCAGCGCGACACCTGATAGGGCAGTAATCGGAAATAGCCGCCACCTGCGGCGGGCAGATTTCGATCAAATAGTCGAAGGGTGGTTGCGGGCAACTCGAGCAAACTCCGCTCGCCCTGATGTTGGAACGCAAATCGCGGCGCATTTGGCATGCCGTAATGATCGTGGCGAATCGGATAAATGCTGGAGCTATAGCTATAGCCAGCCTCTGCCAGGGAGTCTAACGCCCACAGATTGCCTTCACCGATGGAAAAACTCGGGGCACGATAGCCTACAACGGCTAGCCCACCCAAATCCTCCAGAATTTTCTTTGCCCGGGTAATATCATCCAGAAACGCGGGTTTGCTTAAATCCGAAGCGCGCTGATGGCCATAACCGTGGCTGGCCAATTCGTGTCCACCGGCGACGATATGCTTAACAAGCTGCGGATACCGTTCGGCGACCCAGCCCAGCGTGAAAAAAGTCGCATGGGTATTGGCCTCGTCCAACATTTCCAGCATGCGATTTACATTGCGTTCGATGCGACAATGCTGCGCGTCCCATGTGTGCGGGGGATAGTGAGGTGCTAGTGCAGAGACTTGAAAGTAGTCTTCAACATCAATAGAAAAAGCATTGCGTATCGGTGGTGTAGACATGGCGGCTTGAGGTCACGCGACTTTGCGTTGCTGGACAGAATCAAGCCAGGCATGCAGCGCCGCCGCAATCCGCGTTGCGGCCTTGCCATCCCAAAATTCGGGTGATTTACCAGCTTTACCACCCGTTCGCAAAACATCATCTATGGCAGCATGAATTTTTTTTGGATCCGTGCCGGTGATGGTGTTGGTTCCGGCAGTAACGGTGATCGGTCGCTCGGTGTTGTGCCTAAGCGTGATGCAAGGCACACCTAGCGCAGTCGTTTCCTCTTGGATACCGCCGGAATCCGTGAGCACTACACGGGCGTGCTGCAGCAAGCCCAGCATCTCGAGATACCCCTGAGGTGGCAACATTGCGATGTTGCTGCTAGAGATCAAATCCGACAAGCCGAAACTTTCGATGCGGCCTCGCGTGCGCGGATGCACCGGAAAAATAACGGGTAATTTTTTGCTGATGTCGGCAACCGCACACAGCAAACCACGCAGCACCGAGACATCATCTACATTAGACGGGCGGTGCAACGTCAACACCGCGTAGTCTTTCTTTTCCCCTAGGAACGCCTCGAAAACGCCTGACTGGCGGAGAGTTTCAGCCACTGGCGTGGCGTGGGGCAATTGACTTTTAAGCGTATCGATCATGACATTGCCGACAAAACGGATACGCTCATCGGCAATTCCTTCGCGCATTAAATTGTCGCGCGCATCCCGTTCAGTCGTGAATAAAATGTCGGAAATCTGGTCAGTGAGAACACGATTCACTTCCTCAGGCATGCC
>JBDSJK010000274.1:0-3818 GCA_039917535.1 Burkholderiales bacterium | reverse complement strand
AGCAATGGCCAGGTGGCAAGCGTCACGCCCAGCTCTAACGGGGCCCGTCCTTCCAAGGCAATCAGCAACGCGCCGGGCGCTTTGAGTGGATTGAACGTTTCGGCATGCTCCATTGCTTCTCCAAGGGGTTGTTCCAATTTTGCAGTTTTGTCCGCCCTGCGTTTCGTGGGTCCACGAGTTTTGCTGCGTGGATTATGCATTCGATGCCTTGGCTTTGGATTTGCCGCCGGTTAACTTTACGCCGACAATCTTGGCTTTCGCCTTTGGCTTTGCGACGGGCTTGGCGACCGGTTTTGCAGCTTGCTTCGCGGACGTTACGGCTTTCGCCACTGTAGGTTTTTTCTTTGCGATGGTCTTGGCGACCGGTTTTGTCACCACGCTCGCAAGCGCGGCGACTTCCGCATCTGCCCGCATGAGATCCAGCAATTCCTGATGCGCCGCCTGCATCGCATCTCCAAACTTGCGCAAATCGGGCACGGTCCGCTTGCAGGCGATGAGACCGTAATCGAGCGAACCGTTGTAGCTTTGAATAGTGACATTCAACCCCAAACCATGCGTAACGATAGAGACCGGGAAATTAGCTGTCATTTTCGCGCCGGCCAGATAAAGTGCGACCGGTGGACCCGGCACGTTCGAGATCACAACGTTCGCCACCACCGGGATGCGATTGGTCGATACAGCCAATTTGTAGAGCGGGGAAATGATGCTCAACAGCCACGGAATTCCAAGCGACGGCATATCCATAGGCACCGCGCTCTTCATGGTGCCGGTAAGCGCCTTGGCCTTGTTGCTGGACGCGACAATGGCCACGAGCCGTTTGCGTGGATCAGCGATTTGTGTGGCCATGTTCACCAGCATCATCGTCACCTGATTACTCTGCGACGTGTCGCCGGGCGCGCGTAGGCTTACCGGTATCGCGCCTACCATCGCCTTTGCCAGCACTTTCGCATCCTTGGCAAAATAGTGCCGCAACGCGCCAGCAACGACGGCCATGACGATGTCGTTGAGCTTGGCATCGAAGTGTCTGGCGATGGCTTTGGTCTCCGCCAGCGACAGTTGCACGCCAACGAAGGTGCGTTTGCCGCTAATGGTGACGTTGAGTGGTGTGCGCGGACCGAGCGTGATGCCACCAGGCAGTTTCTTGAGCAGGGATTTGACCGTCTTCTCGGGTGAATCGCCTGGCTTGATATCAGCAAGCTCCGGAATGCCTGTTCCTTGCTCCGATGGCGCACCGGCCTTCTTTGCCTGCGAGGACGATAGCGCCATCGCCCCTACCTGACCAACGACCTTCACCGCTCCTGGGATGGCTTTGAGTATCTTCCCGTATTGAGCGACGGTATTTCTGAACGCGGCAGACAGCATCTTGGCCGTTGATGGTGGCAGCCGCTTGGCTTTCTCTTCGGCCGATTCAACCGAACGCGGCGTGGGCTCGGTGTCGAACATCGCCTGCGCAAGCGCAACACCGCCCTGCCCGTCCAGCGCGGCGTGGTGAATGCGGCTAGCAAACGCTACCTGCCCGCTTTGCAAGCCTTCAATCACTGTGAATTGCCAAAGCGGGCGGTCACGATCGAGCATGCCTTCGTGCAGTTGCGCGACCATGGTTTCAAGCTGCGCCTGTGTGCCGGGTTTGGGTAGCATCTTGTGACGGATGTGGTAGCCGAGATCGACTTCGGCGCCACCCAACCAGATGGGGTTCACCAAATCCAGCGGCATGAAAGCGAGCCTGCGCGAAAACAGCGGCGCCAGATGCATGCGGCTGATGAGGTGCTCGCGGATTTTCTTGTAAAAACTGCTGCGATGTTTCGCCGGTTTGTCCAGCAGGATCAGGCCACCAACATGCATGGGCATATCCGATGTTTCCATATGCAGGAACAAAGCATCCAATGCGCTCAAGTGATGCATGACACGTCCTCCGGGCCGCTATTTTTGATCAATGTTTTGCGGTCATTCTGGCATGATTCAGCGCCGTGCGAATGAAGCTACTCTTTGCATCCGCATAGGCCCAGGAGTCATTGGCGTACGTTACCGCCAGCTCAAGCTTTAGCGTTACGTAGGCTTGAGCGAGGCCGTCATCCTTGCGCAGCGCATCGCGAAATTGCAGGTGATCGCGCCAAAATATGCTGTCATACACTACGGCGTGCAAATGCGCGCTTCGTGGGTACGACTCCGGTTGCACGAAATAGCGGCGCTCCGGCATGGCAGCGGTGAAATCGGCTACGTAGTGAAAGCCAATCTTGGCCAGCGCAACCAGTCGTATTTCGATATAAGACAAATCCGGCGCGCCAAGCATGATGTCGACGACTGGCTTGGCACTCAACCCCGGCACAGCCGTACTGCCTATGTGCTCAATCGCGCAATTCGTCGCGGGGAAAATCACTGCCAGTTGTTGCCCGATGATTTCAAACTTCGCGGGCCACGCGGGTTCATAAGGGACCAGTACAATGTTGGAAGGCTGCTCCAAGGCGTTACGGCTTGCGCCGCGACTGAAAGAACGCTTTCAACATCGCGCCACACTCCTCACTCAATACTCCGCCCTCGAATATGGCGTGATGGTTCAATTTTTCCTCTGCAGGCAGGTTGATCACACTCCCGCAGACGCCAGTCTTTGGGTCGCTGGCGCCGAACACCACACGCTTCAGCCGCGCGTGCAGCATGGTGCCCACGCACATCATGCAAGGCTCAAGCGTCACATAAAGTTCGCAATCGACCAGTCGATAGTTTTTCAAATTCTGCGCGGCCTCGCGTAGCGCAACGATTTCGGCGTGCGTGGTTGGATCGTTGGACGTAATAGGCTGGTTGAAGCCGCGACCGATTATTGCCCCATCTTTGACGACGACCGCGCCGACCGGGACTTCGCCAGCGTCCCATGCGCACTGCGCGAGGGAAAGCGCTTCGCGCATGTAGGTTTCGTCACAAGATTCAAGCATTTGAAGTGATGCAACAAATACCGAAGATCGACATCTGGCGAGCCTCGCAGACCATATTTGCCTGAAAATGCCCGCCAATACTAGGCTTTCGTTTTTGATTCACGCTTGTTCTTCTCGCGAACATCATCTTCATCGGCGTGCAATTTGTGCAGGAAGCGATGCACCAGCGGCGCAAACACCACGCCCGCACTCATCACCAGCATCAACCCCGAATAAATCGCGTAGCAGCCGGAAAATATCTTCGCGCCAGTAGTCTCGGGTACCGCCAGCGGACCCATTCCGGACAGGATCATCGCGGCGTTGACGAAGGCGTCCGCCCAGTCGATTTTTGGGAAAAACCAGAGATAGCCCGCCATGCCGATAGCAAGTGAAGCTACGATCAAGCCAAGCCCCAGTAACGACGCACGCATCAATCGCGATGCAAACTGGCGCCGGGGAATAACGGGTTTGGAAACGTGTTCAAACATGAAGTCCGCCGTCATT
Organism: Burkholderiales bacterium; assembly: GCA_039917535.1. GTDB lineage: Bacteria > Pseudomonadota > Gammaproteobacteria > Burkholderiales > JALYOK01 > JBDSJK01. The sequence goes on along the minus strand of JBDSJK010000274.1, from coordinate 408 downwards.
CGCCGACATATGCATTGACTTCAATTTCCACCATATGCGCCGGATCAATCAACCTCGATACTTCGACCATGGTGGCTGCAGGACGAATCGCGTCAAAAAATTCCCCGTGTACGCGGCCAACGGCTTCCCATTGCGAAATGTCAGTGACGAACGTGCGGGTGCGAACAACATCCACGAATGACGCGCCGGCCTCTTCAAGCGCACGACCGATTTTTTGCAGCGCATAGCGCATTTGCGCAGCGGCATCCCCAACGCCGACGACGCTGCCATGTTCATCAGTTGCGGTTGTGCCAGCCACCCAAACGTGATTGCCAATGCGCACGGCGCGGGAATAGCCGACGATTGCCTCCCAGGGTGTGCCAGACGAAATGTTTTTGCGGCCAGGCATTCAGGAGGTACTCTTGGTTT
>JBDSJK010000273.1:0-7010 GCA_039917535.1 Burkholderiales bacterium | reverse complement strand
CCGTTGCTGGCGCGCGCTAGAAACGGTTCGAGTATCTCGCGCTCGCGCGCCAGGCTCAGGTTCTCGCGCCGTCGCCCGTCGGGGCGCTGGCGCTGGCCGTCCCCCACCGTCTCACCCGCCAGGAACCGATTGCGTAATCGACAAGTCCACACCACCGAACGCCCGATCACGCGCGCGGTCTGCTCCAGACTCAACCCGTAAGCCAGCGGCAACACTACCGCCTGGGCCTGCCGCAACTCCTCAATAGTCTTGGCACGCAGGATCATCTCCTGCGCCATGTCCAATACCTCCACACCGCGCGCTAGCCTCGCCATCGAACACCTCCAGGTGTTGCTACGAAGCCATTATTATGATCTTAATGATATAGAAATTGAATAACACCTTACCCATCACGGTTGTTTGTTGATCTAAATCAAACCGTATCTGCCGCTGTCAATCTAACCTTGGAGTCAAGCATTCCATAGGTAGGGAGAAGATCATGCAAGACCGTGGCACCTACAACTACAAGGTAGTTCGCCAGTTTGCCATTATGAGTGTCGTCTGGGGCATCGTGGGTATGTTGGTGGGGGTTTTTATCGCGGCGGAACTCATCTGGCCCGATCTCGGCATGCAACTACCCTGGTTCTCCTACGGGCGGATGAGGCCATTACACACGAACGCGGTGATCTTCGCTTTTGGCGGATCAGCGTTGTTTGCCACCTCTTACTATGTCGTGCAACGCACGTGCCAGGCGCGCTTATTCAGTGACGGTCTGGCGGCATTCACCTTTTGGGGCTGGCAGGTTGTGATCCTGTTGGCGGCTATCACATTACCACTCGGTTATACAACATCAAAGGAATACGCAGAACTGGAATGGCCCATAGACATACTTATCACGCTTGTGTGGGTCGCCTATGCCATTGTGTTTTTTGGCACGATCGTCAAGCGCAAAGTGCAGCACATCTACGTCGCCAATTGGTTTTTCGGCGCTTACATTCTAACCATCGCGATTTTGCATATCGTTAACAGCGCCGCAATCCCCGTGAGTATTTGGAAGTCTTACTCGGTCTACGCCGGGGTGCAAGACGCCATGGTGCAGTGGTGGTACGGTCACAACGCAGTCGGATTTTTCTTGACGGCGGGTTTTCTTGGCATGATGTATTACTTTATTCCCAAGCAGGCGGGCCGTCCGGTTTACTCCTATCGTCTATCGGTCGTCCATTTCTGGGCATTGATCTTTACCTACATGTGGGCAGGGCCGCACCACTTGCACTACACGGCACTGCCGGATTGGACGCAATCAATCGGAATGGTGTTTTCGTTGATTCTGTTGGCGCCTTCTTGGGGTGGGATGATTAACGGCATCATGACGCTGTCCGGTGCCTGGCATAAGCTGCGTACCGATCCCATCCTCAAATTCCTTGTCGTGTCGTTGTCGTTCTACGGCATGTCCACCTTCGAGGGTCCCATGATGTCCATTAAAACAGTGAACGCACTGTCCCATTACACCGACTGGACCATAGGCCATGTCCACTCTGGCGCCCTAGGCTGGGTGGCGATGATCTCCATCGGCAGCCTGTATTACCTCATCCCAAGATTGTTCGGCCGCGAAGAGATGCACAGCGTAAAGTTGATTACGGTGCATTTCTGGGTCACCACGATTGGTATCGTGCTCTACATTTCTTCTATGTGGATCGCCGGTGTAATGCAAGGCTTAATGTGGCGCGCAGTAAATTCAGACGGAACACTCACCTATAGCTTTGTTGAAGGCGTAAAAGCGACCTATCCGTATTACGCCATCCGGCTGTTGGGCGGCGTAATTTTCTTCTCGGGCATGCTCATCATGGCGTTCAACGTTTGGCAGACTACCCGAGGGCGCACGCCGACCGAAGCGGCTATTCCCGGTGTATTGCCGGCCCACGCGTAGACGTCGAGGAGAATGGACATGAACTTGCAGGACCGCATCGAACAGAATACGGGTTTGCTAATCATCTTTGTGATTCTTGTCGTTAGCGTCGCAGGGTTAGTGGAAATCATTCCACTGTATTCCCAGCGCTCGACGACCGAACCGATCACCGGTCTCAAGCCTTACTCAGCGCTACAACTAACCGGTCGAGACATCTATATCCGCGAAGGTTGCGTAGGATGTCATTCGCAGATGATCAGGCCATTCCGAGCCGAAACGGAGCGCTACGGCCATTACTCCGTCGCTGGCGAGTTCGTTTACGATCACCCGTTCCTCTGGGGATCTAAACGCACTGGCCCCGATCTGGCACGAGTTGGAACGCGATACTCAGACGAATGGCATCGCATTCATTTGAACAATCCGCGCGACGTTGTGCCTGAATCGAACATGCCGGCTTACCCATGGCTATTTTCCACAGCGTTAACGGGTGACGATATCGCGGCAAAAATGCGAGGGCTAAGACATTTGGGTGTTCCCTATGGTGACGAAGAAATAGCGAACGCGAAGGCAGAAATCGCAGGAAAGACTGAAGCCGAAGCACTAATCGCTTACTTGCAACATTTAGGCACCCTCATCAGACAGGAAAGATAACGATTATGGACATCAATTCGCTACGGTCTTTCATCACTGTGCTAACGTTCGTGGTGTTTATTGCCATTATCGTCTGGGCCTGGAGTGGCAGACGCAAGAGCGCATTCGAGCAAGCGGCACTGCTACCCTTCGCCGACGCGAACATCGAGGTCCTCAGACAAAATCGTACTTCCAAGGAGAAGTCAGCATGAGCGATTTTGTCCATACCGGATGGAGCCTCTACATCACTATAGTCACCATTGTCAGCATCATCGCATGCCTCGCTTTGCTCTTCATCAACAGCAAGCGCCGTGCACCCGGCGCGGCGGAACAAACCGGACATGTTTGGGATGAAGACTTGGTTGAATATAACAACCCACTGCCGCGCTGGTGGATTAGCCTCTTTTACATCACCATCGTATTCGGCATTCTGTACCTGGCGCTTTACCCAGGGCTTGGCACTTTTGCCGGACTGTTTGGCTGGTCATCGCAGCACCAGTATCAAGACGAAGATGCCAAAGCGCAAGTATTGTACACGCCGATCTTTGAGAAATATCTCAAACAAGATTTGACACAAGTGGCAGCCAATCTGGAGGCGCAAAAGATTGGACAGCGTTTATTTCTGACCTATTGCGCGCAGTGTCACGGCTCCGATGCGGGCGGTTCGCGCGGCTTTCCCAGCTTGCGCGACAATGATTGGCTGTACGGTGGTACACTCGAAAAAATCAAAGAAACCATCATGGGCGGGCGTGGCGGCGTGATGCCGCCCATGGGGCCCGCGCTGGGGGAAGAAGGGGTAAATGCTGTGGCGCAGTATGTGCTGTCCCTGTCCGGTAGTAAGCATGATGTATCGCGGGTGGAACAAGGCAAACAGACGTTCATGACCTTCTGTGCAGCCTGCCACGGGCTAGATGCAAAAGGCGGCCAAGCCGTGGGCGCGCCTAATCTCACGGACAACATCTGGCTTTACAGCGGTGATGAGAAAACGCTCATCGAAACCATCAGTAAAGGCCGTAACGGCAACATGCCTGCCCACAAAGACCTGCTAGGAGAGCCGAAAGTTCATCTCTTAGCCGCCTACGTCTATAGCTTATCCCATGCTGATGCGCGAAAGTCAGCACAAACCCAGTAGTTAAAAGGAGTGAGCCATGCAACCAATCGCATTTCCCAAAATGGTCTACACTGACAGCGCAGGTTGGCCCGATATCATGCGCGTTCATCCTTCGTTAGGAAAGATGTTCTCATTCTATGTTGTGCCGATGTCTCTGTTGGCGGCCGTGATGATGTACTACGCAGCATTGACGTATAGTGCGGAAATACTGCCGCACCTCACGCGCCAGGATTTGCAGTTCATTGCGGCGATTTTCTTTCTCGCCGAGATCGGCGCCGTGCTCATGATAGCCTTGTTGATTCAGCGTTTGGGCGAAGTTGTAGAGATACGGCCTAGCTACCAAGACGCGTTCATCTTGGCGGCCATCGCCCCAACCCCGCTGTGGTTGGCGACCTTATTCTTCTTCATTCCGAGCGTTGGTCTCAATTTGGCTATCGGCGCACTCGCGATGATGGCCGCTGGGGGGCTCATATACAACGGCGTACGTCCGGTTTTTCAACTCGATGATGACGGCAAATCATTGCTGCTCGCCGGTTCGATTTTCGCCGCGGGACTTGTTGCGTGGGTCGTGTTGATGGTACTAACTTTATTGGTATGGGGCTATCGCTAATCGATTCATTAAGTTTGCATGAATAATCCTTTGCCAAATGCTGACGGCCCGCCACTCGTCGACCAAGACGTAGAGCAGGCACTGTACGCGGTCCGGGCAAAGATCTTCCCGCGCGCGGTCAGTGGCATATTCGCGCGCTGGCGCATGGCGATGGTGCTACTCACACAAATCGTGTTCTATGGTGCACCGTGGTTGCTGTGGAACGACCGCCAAGCGGTGCTATTCGATTTAGTCAATCGCAAGTTTTATCTTTTCGGTTTGGTCCTCTGGCCGCAGGATTTTATTTATCTCGCGGCACTTCTTATTATTAGCGCGCTGGCGCTGTTTCTATTCACGGCGGTCGCGGGGCGATTGTGGTGCGGTTATGCCTGTCCGCAAACGGTTTATACCGAAATATTTCTCTGGGTCGAGCGCAAGCTAGAGGGCGATCACGTCAATCAAATCAAACTGGATAAATCGCCCTGGCAATCGCGCAAGCTCGCCATCAAGGCCACCAAGCACGGGATTTGGATCGCTATCTCGCTGTGGACTGGCCTCACTTTTGTCGGGTACTTTACCCCGATCCACACACTTGCCGCGGAACTGGTCAGTTTCTCCTTCGGCCCTTGGGAAACTTTTTGGGTGCTGTTCTACGGTTTTGCCACCTATGGCAATGCTGGCTGGATGCGCGAGCAGGTATGCAAATACATGTGTCCCTACGCCCGCTTCCAGAGCGTCATGTTTGATTCGGATACACTGGTTGTAAGCTATGACAAAGCTCGCGGGGAGCCGCGAGGATCCCGTTCCAAATCAGCAAACTACAAAGCGAACGGCCTCGGGGATTGCATCGACTGCAACATATGCGTTCAAGTCTGTCCTACCGGCATCGATATCAGAAACGGATTGCAGTATGAGTGCATCGGCTGCGCCGCTTGTATCGATGGCTGCAACCAAGTCATGGCGAAGATGAGTTACGCACCCGGACTGATACGCATGACAACCGAAAACACATTGTCCGGAAAATACCCCGACACCAGTTTCTGGTCTCACATTCTGCGGCCACGGGTATTGATCTACAGCACACTGCTGTTAGCTATCATGGTTGCATTCGGCACATCGCTATACTTGCGTGAACCTATTCGCGTCAACGTCATGCGCGATCGTGCCACGCTCACGCGCAAAGCTGCGGACGGTAGGATCGAGAACGTGTACCGCCTGCAAATCATGAACATGGTTGAACAGCCCCGCCAGTTCAAAGTCTATGTGAAAGGCATCGACGGCGCGCTAATTCAACGCGAACGAGAACTGTTTGTTGACGTGCCCGCCTTGTCAACTCGCGTTGTGCCTGTGGATGTAGACGCCGCTGAAGACAAAATCGCAAATCACAACCAGTCAATTTTTTTCGAAGTGACGGCGCGTGATGATCCAGCGACATGCATTTCGGTCAAATCTAATTTCTTTAAACCTTAATAGTCCATTCATGCCCATTCCTAATCAAGTTTCGCAAGTTTGGTATCGCGAACATTGGCCGTGGATATTAATATCAGGCCCTCTCATGGTTGTGATTGCCTCCCTGATAAGCGCATGGTTAGCTTATAAAACAAGCGATGGCTTAGTACAGGACGATTATCACAAGGAAGGCAAGGCAATTAATCGAATCTTCGAGCGCGACGAAAGGGCCAGGGAGTTCGGCCTTAGCGGGGATGTAAAACTGCTCGACAACACACTCGAACTAACGATCTCTAGTCATAGCCATATCCCGTTACCACCTACATTGCGCCTCCTCATCTCGCATGCAACTCGCGTTGACAAAGATCAAACCGTGGCACTAACAGTGACTAAGCCCGGTGTGTACTCCGGTAGATTTGCGCCACTAGATAACGCGCGATATTTTCTGACTCTGGAAGATCCTGGCAAGACCTGGCGCGTGGTTGGCATATGGCGTAATCCAAAAATCATAAAATCGGTCCCATTACTTGCCGCGATTCTCTAGACCCCCTCTTGTTTTGTGCCGCCTAAATTATGTGGGATGCCCCAATCGCGATGTTTGTGTTGGGTTTAGTCAATGCGGGCCACTGTGCCGGTATGTGTGGTGGGATCATCAGTGCGCTCTCGCTGCAATCGCCAGAAGATCGATCGAACTTGATACTGTACCTTGGCTACAATTCAGGACGTCTGATAGCTTATACCGTGATGGGCGCCCTGGTCGGATCGCTCAGCGGCGCGGTCTTGTTGTTGAGCGATGTCTTTCCGATCCAGACGGTCTTACGCGCTTGTAGCAACGTAATGTTGGTGGTCCTCGGACTATATCTGATCGGGTTCCCTCGCGTGCTCGAGCCCATAGAGCGCGCCGGGCGTGTTGTATGGCGATACATACAACCGCTCATCAAACTTTTTCTGCCAGTGACGAATTTGCGACGCGCATTGGTGTTGGGTGGGTTGTGGGGTTTTATTCCTTGCGGGTTAGTTTATTCGGTCCTCGTTACAGCGCTCAGCAGCGGTAGCGCGGCCCGCGGGGCAGTAGCATTATTTGCATTTGGTCTTGGTACGATACCGAGTCTTTTACTCGCCTCCATGTTCTTGCGGCCGCTGCGAGGGTTTCAGAATAGCCGTTGGCTAAAACCTATTTCTGGGGTGTTAATAATGGGACTGGGCTTGATGGGTATCATGCACCTTGGCCACGCCACCAGCTAACTTCTAAGCTTTCAAGGTGCCAGATTATTCTGACACTGCGACGTAAATAATCCCACGAAACAAATAGCCTGTCTCTGATAGCGCCAAGGTAATCCTAAGCG
>JBDSJK010000272.1:0-4205 GCA_039917535.1 Burkholderiales bacterium | reverse complement strand
TGGGATTGAAACGGGATTTAAGCCTCACGCCCGAATATAAGATTTCCAGCGCGAAACTTGCAGCTTTCGTGACGAAAACTAACTTTGGGTAGAGCGGAGTTCGGGCAACGAGCCTAGAAAAAAAGCGGGAATACCGAGGCTGGAGCGGTATTCCCGTTAGAAAAACAATTCCGAGAGCGGTTGGTCGTTACGTATTAATCAACTCCAGTTCATTGATTGGATGTAGAGGTAAAGCCACCGTTTGCTGGGCAGCGCTTGGCATGAGTACTCGGTTCGCACGTTTGACTTCGTAACCGAGGCATTCACTTGTAATAGGATAGCCAGGCAGCTCAAGTCCGCAGATTTCACCTGACCGAACACGATCAGGACCACTGAACGATATGATGAATTCCACAGTGCGATATAGACATTGGGAACAGAGACTTTTGCAATTTTTATCCATCAAGTTTCCTCAGTCTATGCAAGCTATCATCTGGCGCTACTAGCTAAAGTGTATTTGCTATGGCACTGTCATGACCCAAGCAATTGCTGTGCCAATAAAAATATTTATTTATTTAACAATTAGTTATGATTTATTAGCTCTAGATTTGGTCGATACGGTGATGGTGCAAGGGCCAAAACCTGTCGCCGAAAAGAGACGGTACTCGGCGAAATTTTTTTACTGTGCTGATTTAATGAAGGAAAATCTGTCGCTCTGTGGCGACATGACGTCAGGATAGCGCTTTGAAGGTCCCGGGAGTGAGTTCGTTGCGCTGGAGTAGTTTATAAAATTCCGTACGGTTGCGTTTAGCAAGCCGTGCGGCCTGGCTAACATTACCGTTAGTCATTTTGAGTAACTGCGCCAGATAATCCCGCTCAAAGCTCCGCCGCGCTTCGTCAAAGGATGGAATGACAGTGGCGTCACTTTGCAGACATTTCTGCACCAACGCACCTGGAATAATACTCGTTGTACACAGGGCAAGCAACTGTTCCACAACGTTAAACAATTGACGCACGTTGCCCGGCCAGGGCGCCAAGACGAGTTGCTCCATTGCCTCGGGCGAAAAACCGTTCACTTGCTTTTCGTAACGAATGGCTAGGGTTTCAAGCAAGTGGGCGGCAAGCACGGGAATATCTTCGCGTCGTTCCCGCAACGGCGGTAGAAGCAAAGCAACGACATTGAGGCGATAGTAAAGGTCTTCACGGAATGTTCCTGCAGCCAGCGCTTCTTCGAGATTACGATGGGTGGCGGAAATAATCCGAACATCGATAGGAAGCGACTGCGTGGAGCCGACGGGACGGACTTCTCGTTCTTGCAACACTCGCAGCAATTTTACTTGTAAAGACAATGGCATATCGCCAATTTCGTCCAGGAACAAAGTGCCTTTGTTGGCCGCTTGGAAAAGGCCCGTATGGTCACGAATCGCACCGGTAAATGAACCTTTAACGTGGCCGAACAATTCCGACTCGAGGAGTGGCTCGGGAATCGCGCAACAATTGACGGCGATAAATGGTTTGTCGCGGCGCGGGCTGCCGCCATGAATTGCACGGGCCAGCAATTCTTTGCCGGTTCCGCTTTCGCCATGAATAAAGACGTTGGCATTACTCTCCGCCATTAACCTTGCCTGACTAAGCAAATCCTGCATTTTAGCGCTGCGGGTGATGATTTGCGCTGCCCAAGGTTCGCCAGGTGCATCGCCTTCGGTCGTGCTGCCATGGCCGGTTACGGCAAGTGCTCTCTCCACTTGGCTGAGCAGTGTTTTGCTTTCAAAGGGTTTTGTAAGGTAGCCAAATACCCCGCTGCTAATTGCCGCGACAGCGTCCGGAACCGTTCCATGTGCGGTCAAGATAATAACTGGGAGCGCTGGGTTGTTCTGGTGTATGGCGGAAAATAACGCCATGCCGTCCATACCATGCATGCGCAGATCAGTGATCACAAGGTTAGGTCGCGAATAAGCCAAGCACGCGAGCGCTTTTTCGGCGCTGTCGACGGATGTTACGTCGTACCCGGCGCCGGTGAGTCGAATCGACAACAAACGCAGCAATTCGCTGTCGTCATCCACCAACAGTATTTTACGTTTCGGAGCTGCGGTCATTTTTTTGGCTCGGTCTTTTCTTGTTGCTGACGGTCGATAATTGTCTTTTCAATGTTCGTCAGAGCATCCAATTTTTGTTGCAGCATGTCGGCACGCTTTTGCTCGTCTTTAAGCTTTTGATTCAAAATAATCGTCGCTTGATTCGCGTCTTCTTGCTTAGTCTGAATCGAGCTTTGCAGCGTATCGTATCGTTTTTGTTCTTCTTTTAATTTCAAGGTTAGCGCCTGGATCGCATCGTCTTGTTTGGCAGCTAGAGACTCCAAACGTTTTTGATCATCCCGCGCTCGCTGCAAACTTTCTTCCTGACGAACCTCTTTGTAAAACTGCGCTTGTAATAGGTTGGCGAGATTCTTGAGTACCACATCAACTAGCGATTCGTCCTTGATGGTTTCCTGAAGCAAGTTTAGTGCCCGTTGTGAGTCTTGTACGCCGGTAATGGGTAAATTGGACAATAATGCCAACTTAATTCGGTTAGATGCGGAGGGTAAGGTTTGTACCGCTTTGCTGGCCTCAGCCTGCTCCTTGAGGACTTTTTCTTTGGGCTGCTTACGCATGGAAAGATAGTAATCGATGAGGCTATCCGCCTCGCTCTTAATCCCCGGTTGCGGCAGGACTTTCTCTGCGCAGGGCGCCCGATCAGCATTGGCCCCAGAGGGCGATGATTCTTGTTTGGACTTATCGGGGCTGAGATTCTGCATGTTAGCACAACCTGTTACGGTTACGATTGTTACGACGGCCAGCCAGGCTACTAATTTTGTTTTCATTTGTTTTCTCTCTGTGATATCGGCAAGATGACCCTAAACTGAGCGCCTGGCCGAGCACTTTTTATTATTTCAACTTGGCCGTTATGCGCCAAGACGTACTCTTTTATAATCGCAAGCCCCAGTCCGGTTCCCTCGCTTGCGTTCTGTAGAGGTGTTCTACTTTGGTAAAACGCCTCAAATACCCGTTCATGATCCTGTTCTGAGATACCCGGACCTTGATCGGAAATACCTATAATTATTTTATCTCCTTGTTGCCTTAAGTCCATTATAATCTCGCCGCCTTGCGGCGAGAACTTAATTGCGTTGGACAGTAGATTGTCCACCACAATGCGGATTTTCTCTCGGTCGGCACGCAGCGCCATAGCTTCAGCGCTGAGCAAGCTGAAGCGGAGATCTTTACTCTTTAGGGCAAGCTTTTGTTCTTCAGCCACTGCCTGGACGGTGCGCTTAAGATCAAAGTACTCAAACTTTAAAAAACCCTTATGCACTTCCGCTGCACCGGCGGCGCTGAGGTTGAGTAGATCGTAGATCAGCTTTTGTAGTTGATTGGTCTTGTGTAGCAAAATGGTAATGATCTCGCGCTGTTCAGTGGTGAGTTTTCCTACCACTTCGTCGGCCAAGATCTGACTTCCTTCCCGCAAGGCCGCTAAGGGAGTCTTGAGTTCGTGGGACACATGCTGAAAAAATTTGGTTTTTTGCTCCTGAAGATCCAACAGTCGCCGGCGCAACCAATCGAGCCGTTGCCCCAGGTCGACCAGATCTCGCGGGCCGGTTACCTCGACGGGCTGATGAAGTTGGCCGTCACCAATCTGGCGTATGCCGGTGTAAATTTGCCGGAATGGGCGTGTGATCAGGAACGTGAAGACCACGGCAAACAACAGTGCCAGAGGGATCGGCGCGAGCAATTGCCACAGCAATATTTCTCTCGCTCGATTTGACGCCACGCTTAATGCTTCGACCTCCTTGCCGATGACCTGGTCGCTTTCCGCCAGTATGGACTGGCCGATCTTAGCGAGCCGCGAAAACAGCTTTGCACTCTGCTCTAGCGTCATCGGCGTGGTGGGTGCAGTGCCAATCATCTGGTAGAGTTGGTTTTCAAGCTGGGTCAATTCTTTGACCTTCGCGCGTTGCTCAAAATCCAGCGCCCGGGCATTAAGCTTGGTTGCCGCTGTCAGGACTTCCTCGTGCAGCTTAACGTAGCCTTCCAATAGCTTCGCATCTTCAACGACCAGGTATTGTTTGATCACCCGTTCCATGTCGGTGATGCGTTGATTGAGTAGACGACTATCTTGGGTGTTCTGGACCGCTTCGAATACGGCGCGCTGCCCGCGACCCGCAAGTAGTTCAAGATTGCTGGCGACGTTAT
>JBDSJK010000271.1:0-4183 GCA_039917535.1 Burkholderiales bacterium | reverse complement strand
ACGCGGGCTCATTCGGCCTCGGCGCATTGTCCGGCCTGTTGGGCGATCGTTGGAACTTAGCCTTTCTCGCCGAGACCGAGCGACAGGTCGAAGGCCATCTGCGCGGTCATCTTGATCGTCTGCCCGCTACGGATGAAAAAAGCCGCGCGGTGCTCGAGCAAATGCGCCACGACGAGGCGGAACATGGTGAAATGGCGCAAGCCCATGGCGCGGCGGAAATGCCGGCTCCATTGAAGTTCACCATGCGGGTCGGTTCGCAAGTGATGAAAACGACAACCTATTGGATTTAGTTCGTCATTTCCTGCTACTGGCCTTTGCGATCACGTCGCTCACCGGTTGCAGCACGGTTTCGTTTTACTGGCAGGCGTTCAGCGGCCAGATGGAAATCATCAATAAGGCGCGCGCCATTGAGTCTGTTGTTCTCGATAAAAACACAGCGCCGACACTCAAGCAAAGCCTGCTCTCGTTGCTGGCGATTCGTCAATATGCAAGCAAAGAACTCGCGCTCCCGGATAACAAAAGCTATCGCAGTTACGCCGATCTGAAGCGACCTTACGTGATTTGGAACGTGTTTGCGGCCGATGAATTTTCCACCGAGTTGAAACAATGGTGTTTCCCTATCGCGGGCTGCGTGAATTATCGCGGCTATTTTGCACAATCGGCAGCGGAAAGTTTTGCTAAGCAACTTCCGGCCAGCGACGTGTATGTCGGTGGGGTGCCTGCCTATTCGACGCTTGGCTATTTTAATGATCCGGTGCTCAATACTTTTATCCACTATCCCGAAGTGGAGTTGGCGCGATTGGTATTTCATGAACTCGCTCATCAAGTGGTGTATGTGCAAGACGATTCGATGTTTAACGAATCTTTTGCGACCGCCGTTGAGGAAGCCGGTATCGAGCGATGGCTGGAGAGCCAAGCAGGGCGCGGACTTTCAGTCGTTTGGCAAGAAGCGCAACAACGTCGCGCGAGCTTTCAAAAGCTGGTGTTGAAGTATCAGCAACGCCTAAAGCAACTCTACGAGACGGATTTGTCGAACGACGCAAAACGGTTGGCTAAGCAGCAAACCTTACGCGATTTACGAAACGAATACGAAGCCCAAAAGCGCGCATGGGGTGGTTACGCAGGCTATGATCGTTGGTTTGGTCAAGAGTTGAACAATGCCCACCTCGCATCTATTGCCATTTACACCGAGTTGGTGCCGGCGTTCCGTGCGTTACTGAGACGAGAGAACGGCGATTTTCTTGCCTTCTATCAAGTCGTCAAGCTACTCGCGAAACAATCGAAGCAAGAACGAGCCAATGCGCTGCGCGCCACGCTTGTCAGCAGTACCCATTAGACGGTGCAATCTAAGCGGTATAATTCGTCATTCCCATCAGCCATTTTTCCTGCCATGACGCCACCAGTTTTCACGCCCGAATATTGCGAACGACAGTACAACAACCGTGCCGCCGTGCCGGAGCATCCGCAGATCATCGCAGGCTGGGCAAGCCGTTCCGCGGAAGTCCGCGCCAATAGCCGCTGTGAGCTTGATCTCGAATACGGGCCGGCCTTCCTTGAGAAGCTAGATTTATTCTTTCCGGAAGGGCCATCGCGAGGATTGCTAGTTTTTGTTCATGGCGGCTATTGGCGCTCACTCGATAAAAACGACTTTTCATTTCTTGCCTCAACCTTTACCAAACAGGGTATCACCGTCGCGTTGCCGAACTACAGCCTTGCGCCGCAAGTTCGTGTCGATGACATCGTGCAACAAATGCGCACGTTCATTACTTGGCTTGCCCATCACGCTCATCGCTATGACGCCGACGCAGCTAAGCTGTTTATTTCTGGCCACTCGGCGGGCGGCCACCTCGCGTCGATGCTCGCCGCGACCCATTGGCCGTCGTTCTCCACGGTGTTGCCAATAGATTTGATCAAGGGCGCCATTGCGATCAGCGGCATCTATGATCTTGAGCCGATACGCTACGCCTCCATCAACCAAGATGTTCGGCTGGACGAAAGGGCCGCCAAACGCTTGAGTCCTGCTCTCATACAGCCGCCGACACCGGTGCCGATGATCATGGCGGTGGGTGGCGACGAGAGCGACGAGTTTAAGCGCCAGAATCGGCTGCTAATGGAGCGCTGGAGCCACTGTCTCATGGAAGATGTACCCATGCCAGGAATGAATCATTTCACCATTGTGGAGCAACTCGGCCTCGCGGAGAGCCCGCTGCACCAGGCTACATTGCGAGTGATGAAGATTGATGGGCGTTGAGATCGGTGCGCACTGTAAATGAGGCTGGCTAATAGTCTCAATTAACGCTGCAATGCTCATCAACGATCCGTTCTTTTACGCAGTTGCCATAGCCGCTGTGCTGTTGGTAGGCATTTCCAAAGGCGGCTTTCCGGGCGCGTTCGGCGGCATGGCGGTGCCGCTCATGTCATTCGCCATCTCGCCGAAAACCGCAGCCGGCATCATGCTGCCGATTCTTTGTCTGATGGATTTATTTGGCCTATGGGCTTATCGCGGCACCTGGGATCGCACGCGGATGCGCACCATGGTAATCGGCGCGGTGATCGGTATTGGGTTGGGTGGCTTGATGTTCGGCCACTTGAACGAGCAAGCCATTCGCTTTTTGGTTGGCAGCATCGCGGTGTTGTTCGCGTTAAATCATTGGCTGGGTTTCGCCGCGCGGCAACGGCCGATTGGGCCAACGTCCAAAAAAGGCATGTTCTGGTCGGCTCTATCTGGCTTCACCAGCACCATCGCTCATGCGGGCGGCCCGCCGCTGATGATCTACATGCTGCCGTTGAAAATGGACAAGACCTTATTGGTAGGCACGACGGTGATTTTTTTCACGGTCGTAAACTACGTCAAGCTGATTCCTTACGCGATACTCGGGCAGTTGAATTTTTCCAACCTCGCCATGTCGCTGGTGCTCGCGCCGCTCGCGCCGCTCGGCATTTGGCTCGGCGTGTGGCTACACCATCGCGTGCAAGAAAAACTTTTTTATCGTATCAGCTATGGGCTACTGTTCGTGATGGGCGCCAAACTCATTTACGACGGTCTGACCCATTGGCATTGACCGTTCGGAGCCGCCGTGTCTGTACTCAATATCGCCGCCTACAAATTCGTCACGCTCGATGACTTGCTCGAACGTCGCGTGGAACTTTTGGCTCGATGCGAAGCGCTTGCGCTGAAGGGAACGATCCTGTTGGCAACAGAAGGAATCAATTTATTTTTGGCGGGAAGCGAAAGCGGCATCAATGGGTTCAAGGCCATGCTGCACAATGATCCAGCGTTCGCTGACATTGCTTACAAAGACAGTTGGTCAGAGCAACAACCGTTCGGAAAAATGCTGGTGAAACTCAAACAAGAAATTATTCCGCTTGGTATTTCAGAGGTGAACCCGGCCACCAACCCCGCGCCACGGCTCACTCCGCAGCAACTCAAAGCATGGTTGGACGCGGGCCGCGACGTGCTGCTGCTTGATACACGCAACGGTTTTGAAGTGGATCACGGCACGTTTGCAAACGCGAAACATTTGTCCATCAACAATTTTCGTCATCTCCCGCAGGCGCTGCAACAGATCGACGAAAACGCAAAACAAAAACCTGTTGTCACCTTCTGCACCGGCGGCATACGCTGCGAAAAAGCCGCGCCGTATCTGTTGCAGCAAGGCTTCCAAGAGGTTTACCAGCTCGACGGCGGAATACTTAAATACTTCGAAGAATGCGGCAACGCCCACTTCAACGGCGAGTGCTTTGTGTTTGATGAAAGAGTGGCGCTAGATGCGGAACTGAATCCTGCGCGGGATGTTGGCTAGGCGGAAGAGGTATGTCTGAAATCATCGGTATCGACCATATCTATGTGACGGTGACGGATCTTGCCGTGTCGGAGAAATTTTACGATACGGTGATGGCTGCGCTCGGCTTCAAAAAAAACGTGTTCTCCATCAATGACGAGAGCCATATTCAATATTACAATCGCCACTTCGGTTATGTACTGCGCCCTGCGCGCTTGCAAAGGCCACACGATGCGTACGCACCGGGCCTACATCATCTTTGCTTCCGGGTTGATGGCAAACGCGAAGTGCAGGAAGCGGCGGGAAAATTAACTGAAGCGGGCGTTGCCACCAGCGAACCTAAGCTGTACGCAGAGTACGCGCCAGACTATTTCGCGTTTTTCTTCTCGGATCCCGACGGG
>JBDSJK010000270.1:0-6444 GCA_039917535.1 Burkholderiales bacterium | reverse complement strand
CCCCCGTCGGGCTATGGGCATGATAGAACCAAGCACCGGACGAGTCGCGCTCAAAACGATGGAATGCGCCGTTGTAAGCGATCTCAATGAGACCAATGTCAGCTAGCGGGCCGGGCAATAGCATCCTCGCAGCGGATGCCGGTTCCTCCTCGTTGGATTTCGTGTTGTCATGGCGCTGCAGCAAAAAAATGCCGGCGATCAGCGCGAGCAATAAAAGCCAAACGACCATCAGCCGGGGGCGAACAACTCCCTGTGTTTTCAACGCTGTCGCCACCACACCGCCGTGCCGATCACCCCGAGCAAGGCGGGGATCAATATCACGGACAAAAAGAACGTGCCCTTCATCTGCCGGTTAGTGATGTTGACGCGGGGCCTGTCAAAGCTACGCGGCTCCAAGCCTATCAAGTTCTCTTGGGCAGCAAGATAGTTGATGGTGTTCAGGAATAACTTGCCGTTGCCCATGATATGGAAGAAGGAATTGGTCGCGAAGTCTGAATCGCCTACCACGACGATGCGAGAACGTTTCATGTTGGTCGGCTCAGGCGCTTGCTTTTCCTCGACGACTTTTTCACCGCGCAGTTCCGCCATGATCGTGGCTGCAGTCTTAGCCGTTTCGGGTCGGCGTCGAATGATAGCCATGATCGTACTTGGGCCGGGTAGATCTTTACCTTCGTTGTACTCGGCACGGTTAGGCGTCGTTTCGCCGTAGCTCTCTTTGGACGCATTGATCAGCGGCGTTACGCCTATGCCTGCAATCCGCTTAGCTGTCGGCGACAGCGACCGTGCGCCGGGAAAAAAGGTGAGCGGTAGCTCTTTGGTAATCTGATGTAGGTTATATTCGGAGACGGCCGGTGAAGACGGATCTGCCCAAAAATGGCTAGTATCGTCAATGATAATCGTGTTATCCACGACTACGCCCCACTCTTGCATAAGGGGTTCAAGACCAGACTGAATGAACGGATCGAACATGAACAAGGCATTATTTCCCGCCTCGAGATATGCACGTATCGAGGTGATCTCCTGGGGCATCAACGGCGTTTTGGCGCCGGCCACAACCAACAATGCGCAGTTCTCCAGCGTCTTGCCCTTCAATAGCGCAAGCTTTTCTACGGTATAGTTCATGGCCTCCAAAGCATTGCGTGCCTTGGCCATGCCGTGCTGCTCATGGATCACCATCTTGTCGCCCAAGCCGTGGGTATGACCCGCGGCGCCTTCTTGATGATCGTGGGATTCGATGCTGAAGGGATCGGCCTCGCCGTGGCCATCCAGAAAACATAGGCGTTGGCTGGAACCTTGCGAGACGCGCAAGATACCGTTGGCAATGTCGATTTCCGTCGGGCCGTTGATTTGCAGCTTGCGCCCTTCGCTTTCCATCAGCGCTGTACCGGCAAATTGCACCCCCATCAGCCGCGCCTGTGCCGGGTTGAGCATCGGATCGAATAACTCCAGCGAGACAAGCTTATTCTGCGCGGCCATGAGTTGATAGAGTTCGACCGTCTCGCGCATCATCGGATCGTGAAAAAACGCGATCTTAACGGGTTTGTCGATACGCTTGATCATATTCACCGTTTGTTCCGACAGTGAATGTTCGCGGTTCGCCGTCATATCCAGGCGCATCGGAAAACGCAAGGAAAAATAGGCTAGTGCGACCAATACGCCTACTAAGCCCAAGGTATACAGCGCGATTTCGCCGCGCCGCCCGCTGACCATCGAACTCAGTTGGCCGCGCAGGGGAAACGCACCCCACACCGTGAGCGCCAGGCCAACCAGTGTCAGTAACGTAACCCAAACTTTGCCATTGATAACCAGCGCATTAAGCGCTGCCACTGTCGCTAAGAGCGTGAGGCCGATCAGCAGAATTAATCCGGAACGAAATGATGTGTTCACCTTAGCGCCTCCATTGCAAATAACTAGCGTTGAGCAATAAGGAAATGACACACACCACAAGGTAAAACACTATCGCTTCGCTACGCAACAATCCTTGAATAAAGTCGGCGAAGTGCAATGAGAATGACAAATAGCCGAACAATTCACGCATCGCGTAGGAAGCTTGGAAACTCTGCAAGTGACCGATGAACCAAAAAATCAGCAAGACAGCGGCGGTGATCAAGGCCGCGACGATTTGATTTTGCGCCAACGCCGAAAAAAACTGCCCGACAGCCAAACAGGCCATGCCGAGAAGGATGAAGCCGATGTAGCCTGCAATGATATTGGACGTTTGCGGTTCGCCAAACATATAAAGTGGAATGAGATTAATCGCTGTGCAAACAGCCATGATCAGCAAAATTGTCACTGCGCCAAAATATTTCCCTAGCACGACTTGCCAAGGCTTAAGCGGCAGCGTGGTCAGCAATTCCATGGTTCGGCCACTGTATTCGCCGGAGAACAAGCGCATCGAGACGAACGGCATCAAGGTGATCAACAAGATGCCCATGCTCTGGAACGTCTCATTCATGATCGCGCTGCCGGTGAGAAAAATGTTGTATAAGAAAAAATATCCTGTCCCGAGCAGAAACACCGCGACGATAAAATAAGCGATCGGCGAGCGGAAATAGGTCAGCAGTTCTTTGTGATAAACGGCGAGCAATCTTCTCATGAGGCCGCCTCCGTGAGGTTCGCCCCAGTGCACACGATATCTAGTCGGCGGCAGGCGGCAATCGCATTACCATCGATTCCCGTACCGGGGCCCCTCGCTGGGTAGCTCATGCCGCCGCCTCCTTCGTGCCCGCTGCTTTAACATAGCGCAAGAAAATATTCTCCAGCGTCGGTTGTTGACGCTCTAGTCGATACAGATCCCAACGGCTAGCCACGGCGCGGGCGATGGCTGCCTCGATTCCTTCGCGCGCGTCGACATGGCAATCAACCGTGAGCATGCGCGGATCGCTTGCACTGACCTGGGTGCTTACATCGCTGACGCCATCGATTGCGAGCAGTTCCTCACGCAGCACGTCAGCAGGTGCGGAGGTGACCAGCATCACCCGGTTGGTTTGTTCCGCTGCACGCTGCAGCGCGCTCGGTGTGTCGATCGCCAGCAAACGACCTTGATTGATAATGGCCACACGGTGACAGATCATCGTCACCTCGGGCAAGATGTGGGTGCTGATCAGCACGGCGTGCTGCTCCCCGAAAGAACGAATCACTTCGCGAGTTTCATGAATTTGGCCCGGATCCAGCCCCGAGGTGGGCTCGTCCAGCAACAGCACTTCGGGCTTGCCCAGCAGCGCTTGGGCGAGGCCTAGACGTTGGCGATAGCCTTTTGAAAGCTTGTAAATTTCTCTGCGGAACACGTCTTCAACGCGGCACGCGGCACTGACGCGAGCGACTTCCGTTTTGACTTCTGCGCGTGGCACTCCTTTCGCCTTGGCGACAAAACGCAGGTATTGCGCGACTTCGAGCACATCATAAAGCGGCGGATGTTCGGGCAGATAGCCGATCTTGTGCGCAGCAGCCTCGTTGTGCGTCGCCATGTCGTAACCCGCTACGGTCACACGGCCGGATGTGGCTGCGGTGACGCCTGCGATCATACGCATGGTCGTTGTTTTGCCTGCGCCGTTGGGGCCGAGAAAACCAACGATTTCCCCCTTCTCGACGCTGAAGGACAGGCCATGGACAATGGTTTTCCCGCCGTAGCTTTTCGAGGCGGATTCTAGGGAAATGGCGGGGGACATGATTTACCGGTGGACAATGCAGAAAAAAGCCCCCACACCGGGGGGCTTTTTCAAGACGCAGAAAAAGTTAGATTATTTGTACCACTTATTGCCCAACTTGGCGAACTGATCTTGATCGTGGGCGAAGAACAACTCTGTGCCTTCCAGGTCACGCATCATTTTCAGGCGGTTAACCGATTTCGTGTAGTCCAACACGCTGTAATTAAGGCCAGCGGGATAACCGTCCAGGTTTTCCTGCATCCAAATCGCGTCTTGCGACAAGATTAGGGTCTTGCCGCTGCCTAGCTTCACTTTCAAGGACTGGTGACCCAAAGTGTGGCCGGGTGTACTAAGAACCATCACGGAACCGTCACCAAACAGGTCATAGTCGCCTTCGAGCTCGAGATAGTTAAACTCACGGGCCTTGGCGATGTCGGCCATCACGAACGAACCGGGGCTAGTGCGACCCTGGAATTTCTCCGGGAACCAGGCTTGATACAGTTCTTTCTTCTGCAGCACGTGGATCGCGTTGGGGAACATTTCGATGTTGCCGATATGATCCAAATGCGAGTGCGATGACACCACAACCTTAACTTTCGAGATGTCATAGCCCAGCGTTTTCAACTGTGCGTCGATTACGTCGGCGCGCTTTTGGCTGGGCTTCAAGAAATCGCAGTTGCCCGGCGCCCAATATTTCTTGCAATTGTCAGCACCGTCGCTGATGGCGACATTGTTGCCGGTGTCAAACACGACCAAACCCTTGGGATGATCGATGACCCACATGCTGACGGGAATGGTGATGTCGCGCTGCTTTTCCTTCGGAATGGTCGGAATCAACCCATTAATTGGGAACGGTCCGAACATACCGCTGGTGGTCCAGTAAACCTTAGTGCCCTCTGCGGCTGTTGCCGCTGTGGCGGCAACTAGGCCAACAGCGCCTATCATTGCTGCAACTATACTTTTCTTCATTTCAATGCCTCCTCGTGTTGATGGATTGTTGGTACACCAAAACTAATTGTTACGCTACCCGTTGTCTTAGATATCCAGAACATCCAGGCCTCGGGTCTGAAGTTACTCATTGACATCTGTGTCGACGCTTGCTTGTTGCTCACGTCCGTGTATTACACAGCCAGCATCAACGATGTCAATTACGGGTAACTTGACGGTGAGGATAGCGCATTTGAAGCAGAGTTGTAAAGCAAATCCTATAGGCGGGGGCGAACATGCCTCGGGTCACCATTTCAACGTCGCCGATTGGATTGATCATGCTAATAAAGCGCCCGGCGATGTTACGATAAAGCCAGGTAGTCCATCCAATTTGCCGTTATCGGAGGTTTTTTGATTAGCGCCCAGAATTATCGTGGCTCGGCTCATGTCCGGATAGCTTATCATCGAGCGTTATTTGCGAAAGCTCGTGCTGTACTAACAAGCTTCTGGTAGTCGCCTGCCACCTAGCGGTCCTGTGGCTAGGCATAGCGGCACATGCTGCGACCGACGTTCTGACCAACAATTACGACCATTCCGGTACCGGCGCCAACTTAAACGAAATAGTTCTGAACATTTCAAATGTGACATCGGAAACCTTTGGTCATGTGGGTAGCTACGCTGTCGACGGCCCGGTGTTTGGTCAGCCTTTGATTGCCACCGGAATTGATATAGCCCATATCGGTCGCCATGATGCGCTGTATATCACCACGGCGAATAATTTTGTTTACGCTTTTGACGCCAACGATGTCAGCGCTACGCCGTTGTGGCAAAGATCGCTTACCGATTTACCCAACGGCAACTCTGCCAGCGTAACGGGAATTCTCAGCACCCCGGTCATTGATCGGACCACAAACTCAATCTACGTAGTTGCGGGATTGATGGAGGGTACCGACGCGCGATTTGTTTTACACGCGCTGGATCTTGCCGATGGCAGCGATAAGCAAGCAGAGCCTGTTGTCATCGACGGCTCGGTGCGGGTCGACGACAGCAGCGTTTCTTTTCAGCCATCCAATCGGCGTATTGCAGTACAGCGCGCAGGCTTGGCCATTGCGCAAAATAAAGTGATTGTAGCCTTCGGTGGCGATTTCTTCGAGGGCTGGGTGTTTGCCTATGACAAATCGAATCTCAAGGCGCCACCGGCAGTTTTCTGCACCACTTGTGCCAGTCGGAGTAAGGCTGTTTCGCGAGTGGATTACCTTGACTCGACTTGTACCTTACTGGGCCCGGGCGGCGGCATATGGCAATCCGGACGCGGGCCAGTGGTGGACGCGAACGGCAAGGTTTATTTTTTTACGGGGAATAAGCAACACGTTATTAAAGACGGCTGCATTATTCCCAGCAGCGACAATGCCTGTGCGAAATGCTCCGCAGACGAGGGCTGCGTGTGCAAGGGAAACCGGTCGTCAAAAGCCTGTCGCGGCCCCGACGCTTGCATTGCCAATGGGGCAAAAGATAGCAAAGTATTCGATACCAACGAAGCGCTGATTCAGTTGGATTCCGGTGCGGGACTCAAACTGACCGCCTGGTTTCGCCCGGAAAATTGGAATGCGAGCGGCGTGAATGGATTGGAATTTAACGATCTCGATCTGGGCGGTTCCGGGCCGGTTTTGATTCCGAATACCAACCGCATTATAGGTGGCGGCAAACAAGGCGTGATGTACGTACTCGACACTACGCGATCATCGGCATCGTGCGCACCATCACTTAGCGAAACCTGCATGCCAGCGCCGCTGCAAAGTTTTCAGATCGCGCCGATTCCACCCGCGCCAAAAGAGTTTTATCGCCAAATCTTGGGTGGGCCCGTGCTTTG
>JBDSJK010000269.1:0-3691 GCA_039917535.1 Burkholderiales bacterium | reverse complement strand
GAAATTGGATTTCCAAGTAACGGTGGTTAACCGTTCTAATCTCGAGATTGAGCTGACCGTAGTCATAATCGCGACTTTGGCTGGCAAAGCCCGTCATACTGGCTATCATTGCGATATGGTTTCCTGTGGCAAAAACTGAGAAAGCTTTGCTAAATCCCCGTAAAATAGGGAGAATAAGCTATACAAATTTACCTTAATCATACCTGTATTTGAGCATGGCGCAACCCGTTGACCTAGCGTTGCCGGAAGGTTATCGGCTACAGAATTATCGCATCGTTAGGCACTTATCGGCCGGCGGATTTAGCACTGTCTATCTCGCCGACGACGAAAATGACATTCCCGTCGCCATCAAAGAGTATCTTCCCAACGGCATGGTGGTGCGTTCCGAGAATATGGAAGTGCAAGCCAACACGGCAGAGAACCTGCCGCCCTTTCGTCACGGAATGAAATGTTTTTTTGAAGAAGGACGTACCCTCGCCCAGATCAATCACCCCAACGTGGTTCGCGTGGAGAACTTTTTTCGTGCCAACGAAACCGTTTATTTGGTGATGCGCTACATGCGCGGGCGCACCTTAGATTTTCATATCCGCTCCAACCGGCAATACTTCAGAGAAGGCTTTCTGCGCCGGTTGTTCTTGAGCTTGCTCAACGGTCTGCGCGAGGTTCATACTCACAAATTGTTACATCTGGATATTAAACCCGCCAATATCTATGTCACCATGGACGCCACGCCGGTGTTGTTAGATTTTGGCTCCGCACGAATGACGCTTAATCAAGACCGGCCGAAGCTCGTACCCATGTACACCAAGGGATTTGCCGCGCCGGAACAATATCGTGGCCTTGCCGAGTTGGGACCGTGGACCGATATTTACGCCGTGGGTGCGACCATGTACGCTTCACTTTCAGGCACACCGCCCCAGGCTGCGGACTTACGTGAGAAGGAAGACCAGCTCAGGCCCGCCGTAGAAGCATGGCGCGGGCGTTTTTCCGATCATCTGTTGTCCACCGTAGACCG
This sequence comes from Burkholderiales bacterium, assembly GCA_039917535.1. Taxonomy (GTDB): domain Bacteria; phylum Pseudomonadota; class Gammaproteobacteria; order Burkholderiales; family JALYOK01; genus JBDSJK01. Next base: position 2,676 of record JBDSJK010000269.1, on the reverse strand, counting down.
ATGCCTCGAGCTTGATCCTCTCAAGCGCCCACAAAGCGTGTATGCACTGCAAAAAGCGCTACTCGAAGGCGACGGCGAGGGCCCTGCCAAAATGGGCCTATTGGGCTCGCTGCGCCGCAGTTTGAATCGTCTCGGAGAGCGTTGATGGCCGCGCCCTACGACGTTGTTCAGCACTCTTTTATTGGCGGGCGCAAGACCAACCAGGACCGCGTCGGCTACGCCTACACGAATGATTCGCTGCTGATGATCGTTGCCGACGGCATGGGTGGCCACCAAAACGGCGAGATTGCCGCGGAGATTACGGTTCGTGTTTTGCTGGAACATTTTAAACGCGAGGCGCGTGGCACCTTGAGTAATCCCGGCCAATTCCTGCGCGCCACGCTTGAAGCGGCCCACAAAACGATAGCAAAATACACGTTCACGCACAATCTAGATGAATATCCGCGCACCACGTGTGTGGCGTGTGTTGTGCAGCACAATACGGCCTACTGGTGCCATGCGGGCGATTCGCGTTTATACCTATTGCGTGGTGGGCGCTTGTATAAGCGCACCCGCGATCATACTCGGGTTCAGCACATGATCGACACGGGTTTGATAACCGAAGATCAAGCCCTCACTCACCCCGATCGCAATCGCGTTTACAGTTGTTTGGGTGGCGACCAATTGCCGACCATTTCGCTTTCCGAGGGAACCCATGTCAACCCCGGCGATCTGCTGGTATTGTGTAGCGACGGTTTTTGGGGCGTGTTGACCACCGCGGAAATCGAATCAGGATTGAGCGGCGACGAGACATGGAAAAGCGCCCTACCCAAGTTGATCCAAAAGGCTCTATCGACCGCCGGTAGCCACGGCGATAATTTGTCTGTTGTTGCCATCGAATGGCCCGATTCAAAAGATAAAGTGGAATATATCGATTCCGCCGTCACGATGCCGGCGGACTTCGTCACGCGTCCGATGGCGTCACCGCAAAGCCAAGCCAAACCCGATGATATGAGCGACGAAGAAATCGAGCGCGCCATTGTCGAAATTCAAAACGCCCTCCAAAAGTTCTCCAAATAATATGATCCAACCATTTACCGCCCGTCCAAGTGGACGGCTCACCGATCAATTGCGAAAAATTCGCATCACGCGTCAATACACGCGCCACGCGGAAGGTTCCGTGCTAATCGAATGTGGCGATACCAAAGTGATCTGCACCGCGAGCATCGACGAAAAAGTTCCGCCATTTTTGAAAGGAAAAGGCCAAGGCTGGCTCACAGCGGAATACGGCATGCTGCCACGCTCCACCAACACCCGCGTCGACCGCGAAGCCGCGCGCGGCAAGCAGACGGGCCGCACCCAAGAGATCCAACGCTTGATCGGACGCAGCCTGCGCGCCATCATGGACCTATCAAAAATTGGCGAGCGCACCATACAAATTGACTGTGATGTCATTCAAGCCGATGGCGGCACGCGCACCGCCAGCATCACCGGCGCCTATGTGGCCGTGGCCGATGCGGTCGCCTACATCATGCAAAAAAAGCAGCTAACAGTTTCGCCGTTGCGCGACCACGTAGCGGCGGTTTCCGTCGGCATTTATCGCGGCATGCCGGTGCTGGATTTGGATTACGTCGAAGATTCCGATTGTGATACGGACATGAACGTAGTCATGACCGGCAACGGCGGCTTTGTGGAAATTCAGGGCACGGCCGAAGGCGCCCCGTTCTCTGGCGACGACATGCAGGCCATGCTGAGCCTCGCGAATAAAGGCATTCAGGAACTGATCGCTACCCAAAAAATCGCCTTGGCAAGCAAGTGATCAACAAGCTCGTCGTCGCCAGTGGCAACGCAGGCAAGCTGCGCGAAATTCAAGCGATACTCGCGCCGCTTAACATACAGATCGTCCCACAAGCTGAACTCAATATTCCCGAGGCCGACGAAACTCATTTTACATTTCTTGAAAACGCTCTCGCTAAAGCGCGCCACGCCAGCAAGCTCAGCGACCTGCCCGCGTTAGCGGACGATTCGGGCATCTGCGTCGATGCGCTGAGCGGTGCGCCCGGCGTGTACTCCGCGCGATATGCGGGCGAACCGAAATGCGACGTGCGCAACAACAACAAGCTCCTCGCCGAGCTAAACGCCTTCAATGATCGGCGCGCTCATTACTACTGCGTGATGGCGGTGGTGAGACGACACGACGATCCCGAGCCGCTCATCGCCGAAGGCGCTTGGTATGGCGAAATTCTGTGCGCGCCAAGGGGCGACAGTGGCTTCGGTTACGATCCATTGTTCCTAATTCCCGAATTAGGCCTAACCGGCGGCGAACTCGCAGCCGACGTAAAAAACAAAATTAGCCACCGCGCAAAAGCGCTAGCTGCGTTAGTCGAAAAACTCCAGAACATGTAGCGTGCGCTAGGAACGGTTCCACCAACATGCTCATGGCAGTATCATGACGTCATGTCTCAAATCGCCCAGCTCGCAACATCGTTACAGAACCCGCAGCAGATCAAACTCAGCGAACTGCCGCCGCTCTCACTCTATGTACACATCCCGTGGTGCGTGCGCAAATGTCCCTATTGCGATTTCAACTCCCACGAAGCGAAAGACGGTATTCCAGAAGAGGCTTACATCATCGCGTTGCTGGCGGATCTCGACGCTGCGTTGCCGAATATTTGGGGGAGACGTGTGCACACGATT
>JBDSJK010000268.1:0-14587 GCA_039917535.1 Burkholderiales bacterium | reverse complement strand
CTGCCGAGCGGCATTTTGGCCGCGCTGCGGAGCGCAGTTTCGTCAGCCAGCCGAGCCTCTCGGCGTCGATCAAAAACCTTGAAGACGAGCTTGGAGTGCGTATCTTCGAGCGCGGTAAGGGTGAGATTTTGGTCACACCCATCGGTGAGCAACTAGTCGCGCAGGCCAAGCGTGTGCTGGAAGAAACCGAGCGGGTGAAAACCATCGCCAAGCAAGGCAAGCAACCGCTGCAGGGGGAGTTTCGCCTGGGCGTGATCCACACCGTCGCACCCTATTTGTTGCCTGATCTAGTGGCTGAACTGCGCAAGCGAGCTCCAGATATGCCACTCGACATTGAAGAAAATATGACCGCCAATCTGGAACAAATGCTGAAAAGCGGTGGTATCGACGCAGCGATTTTGGCACTGCCTTTTAGCGCGACTGGTTTAGAAAGCTTGCCGTTGTATGACGAGGCGTTTCGCGTTATCGTCCCCGCCAAGCATCCGTGGGTACGGCGTAAGGCCGTTACGGTTGATCAGCTAGCCGGAGAAAACTTATTGCTACTGAGCGCCGGTCATTGTTTTCGTGACCAAGTGTTGGACGCTTGCCGGGAATTCTCACGCACCCCGTCGGCGGGGAAACAGGGCAATTCGCTGGAGACGCTACGCAGCATGGTTGCCTCGGGCATGGGGATTTCCGTATTGCCAGCCTTGGCGCTGACCGGTCACCACGCAAACCCGTTGGTGAAAGCAATTGACTTCGTCGCCCCTGCACCGACACGACGCATAGGCATTATCTATCGCGCCGGTTTTCCGCGAACGGCAGCGGTTGAGGCGATCGCGGACGCAGTGCAAAAATTGCGGCTACCCGTTGAACTCATAGGGACAACAACTTTATCGCTTTCGAGCGGCGCTTGCCAATCGTCAACAAACCCGCAATAATCAACCGTAAACCGGCTTGCGGGTTCCTGTTTAGGGAGTAGGCCAGGCGGGTAGAGTAAAACAATAATTCCCCTTAGTTTCATTTGAGTCATTTTGAGGAGAGGGCAGCATGGCAACATCCACCGTTAATTGGCGAGCAATCGACACCGATCCGCGCTTCCAGGAGCTACATTCTAAAAAGACGCGATTTCTTTGGGGTTTGATGATCTTTTCGATCGTCTATTATTTCCTGTTGCCCATCGGCGCGGCCTATTACACGGATTTGTTCAAGATCAAAGTTTGGGGGCCCATCAATGTCGGCATCTTGTTTGCGCTGTCGGAATTTGTGGTGGCGTGGCTGATTGCTTTTATTTACACCCGCCGCGCCAATGCGGTGTTCGATTCCATGGCGGATAATCTCATGAACGATGCGCACAAGTTTGGGGTGATACGATGAAATCGTCCAGATTCCTGAGCCAAGCCGCCGCCGGCATTTTTTTTACAGCGTTGTGTAACCCTGCTTTTGCCCAAGGCGCCGTTCCCGAGCGGTTCCGCTGGCTGACCTTTCTGGTGTTCGGTGCCATTATCGCGCTCACGATGTATGTAACCTATCTCGCTGCCAAGCGGGTTACGACCACCCAGCAGTTCTATGCTGCGGGACGTTCCGTGAGCGGCATACAAAACGGCTGGGCGATAGCGGGCGATTACCTTTCCGCCGCATCGTTTTTAGGGATCGCGGGCCTTATCTCGCTGTACGGCTACGATGGCTTCATGTATTCCGTGGGCTGGCTGGTTGCTTACATCACGGTGTTGTTAGTTATAGCCGAGCCGTGCCGCAATATTGGCAAGTACACCTTGGGTGACATTCTCGCCTTTCGCAACGAACCCAAGAAGGTAAAGACCGTCGCGGCGATTTCGACCATCACGGTTTCAATCTTCTATCTCACCGCGCAAATGGTGGGCGGTGGCGTATTGGTCAAAACTTTGATCGGCATTGACTACGAAGTGTCCGTGATCGCGGTGGGTATCATCATGTTGATGTATGTGGTGTTCGGCGGCATGGTGGCGACGACCTGGGTGCAAATCATCAAGGCGATATTGCTGGTGGTCGCTTCGATTCTGCTGGTGATCTTCACCTGGGCGCCCTACGGCTTTAGTTTGCCGGCATTCCTCACCGCGGTCGTCGGCGACGAGAAAGTACAGGCGCAGGTTGCGAAACTCATCGGCGACGCGGCAACCAACATGACGCCGGAACAGTTGGGTCAGCGTTTCCTGGAGCCAGGCTTGTTCTTGAAAGCGCCGATTGACCAGATCTCCCTGGGCATGGCGTTGGTGCTAGGTACGGCGGGTATGCCGCACATTCTGATGCGGTTCTTTACCGTGCCCACCGCCAAGGACGCCCGCACGTCGGTTAACTGGGCCATGGCGATCATCGGCGGATTTTACATATTGACGTTGTTCTTGGGCATGGGCTCGGCAATCAACGTCGGCTCCGCCAAAATCGCATCGGTCGACGCCGGTGGCAATATGGCTGGCCCGTTGCTGGCGCAGTTTCTTGGCGGCGGCCCCGAATCGATGTTGGGTAATCTGTTCCTGGCGTTCGTGGCGGCGGTCGCGTTTGCGACCATCGTTGCAGTGGTTGCCGGGCTGGTGCTTGCTTCCGCATCGGCCATGTCCCACGACATTTGGGTCGGTGTGATCAAGGGTGAGCACGCCACGCAACAGGAAGAAATGCGTGCCGCGCGGATTTGCAGCGTAATCGTGGGTGCCGTTGCCATCATCGTCGGCATTGCGGCCAAGGGCCAAAACGTCGCGCACCTGGTGGCGCTGGCATTTGCCGTGGCTGCGTCGAGTAACCTGCCCGCTGTGTTGCTCACCTTATATTGGAAACGCTGCAACACCGGCGGCATTATCCTGGGCATGTTAGTGGGTTCCATCACGGCAATTACACTGGTGCTGGTTTCGCCCAACATGACGTATCCCAACTTAGTGAGGGAAGCGTCGCAGAAAGTGATCGACGGCGCGCCCGCTAAGCTGGAAAAACTCAACGCAAAGTTGGCCGCGGTCACGGATCCGAAGCTAGAGGATCACATCAAGCTTGATATCGCCGGCGTGGATAAGGCCGTGAAAAAAGCCGAAGGCGACATAAAGAAAGTCGAAGGCCAAACTACCAGCATCATCGGCCTGGAGAAGCCGCTGATCAGCCTGAAAAACCCGGGAATTTACTCGATTCCGCTGGGTTTTCTGTTTGTGATCATCGGTTCGTTGCTGTATCGCGATAAACGCGCCGACGATATGTGGGATGAATTATATGTGCGTCAAAACACCGGCATAGGCCGCGAAGGCGCAATGGCACACTAGCAAGTGAAGTTCAGTCAAAAGCCCCCAGCGCAAGCCGGGGGCTTTTTTATTTCTGCGCCGTTTTTGCGTGTGGCGCTTGCTGACTCATCCACAGCGCCAGCAGAAAACTTAAGGTAATAACGGCCACCACGCCCAGTCCACTCAATAATCCGGCGTCATCCGTCTGCTCGGCGAACTGCGGCGAAAGTTGTTTAGCAAGGCCATAGCTGCCTATCAACAGACTCAACCCTGCGATAGATAAACCCATCACTCGTGAAGCGATGATGGCGCGTGCGTCGGCTGCGCGCAGTAGCTTCGCAATCCACAGGCCGTTGACGCTGTCGGTCGCCATCATGCCGAGCATGAATACGAATCCCAGCAGGCCAGAAAAAGTCCAACCGGCGATGCTGCTGGCGGTGATAGAGAACAACGCTGCTTGGCTGAGGGTGTCGAACGATAGGGCAAATAGGGCACCGACAGAAGCGATTAGCAGTGGATGACTGGCCTCGGCAAAGCGGCCCAGCCAGCGAGATTTTAGCCCCACGGAACGAAGTACTTCATTCCTTGGTGCGGTAAACACAGCCAATAAATTCATGAACCCAAGCCCGAACAAGAACAAGATCGAGATCCAGGCGCCCAAATCTTCGAGCCAGCCCGGTACGGCCCAGTGCTCTGCCCACAGTGCAATGGCTATCGCAACCGACGTAACCACGGCGCCATGGCCGAGTGAAAACAAGCACCCGGACCAGCGCGCCAGTCGCGGCCGCGACGCGGCATTGTAGCGCGTTAGCCCGTCGATGGTGGCGAGGTGATCGGGATCGAGGCCATGTTTAACGCCTAGCAAAAACACCATCAACGCAAGGGCGAGCCAGTCGTGGGGGAGCGGGTGCATCGTTAACCTTATGTTGTTGAGAAGTGAAAAAGAAACCCTTAACCACGATGTTACACAAAGTCAGTGCGGTGGAACACTTGCCTATGCTGAGAATCTGAAACAAGCAGCTTCGCCAGCAGCCAGGCGGGCTGCGGTTCCTGGAAAGGTATGCCCGGAGAGGCAAGCGGGGTAAGGCTTTCCAGGCTATGGAGAACTACAACTAAATGTCCATAATCTTTCCGAGATGACTAGGGCACGGCGCGCGGCGGTGCGATTGCGCCTCACAAGGCTAATGTAGTACAGGGAGGCCATGTCTAGCGCTGTTCTTCTAACTGTGTTCGCTCGCCACGTTTCTTCCCGCGTCCAGTCTTCAGAACCTGCCACGATTCTTTGAAAGGAGTAAAGTACGCGGAAGCCACACTGTGATATGGTTGTTTGTCGACGCCATACAGTCCAATTGTAAAACGCTCGTCGCGTCGTGGATAGCCCAGCGTACCCAACCAGCGATCCCAACAGGAAAACACTTCACCATAGTTTTTATCGTGGTGCTCAATCAACCGGCTGTGATGAATTTGATGCATAGCTGGACTGACTAGCCAACGCGACAACCAGCGCGGATAGTCAATCCAGACATGTGAATGCCGGAAATTGCTCATTGGCATAAACACTAACAGGTATGCAGCGTTAGCGCCGAGCAGCGTCATTGCCTCAGCTTTTCCGAGCATGAGGGTATGTATAACACCGAGCATCACACCTACAAATAAACCTCTCACCAAGCTGGCTACAAATATGTTAATCGGGTGATTCCGATAAGCAGTGACGGGTGTCAGCACTTCTGCGGAATGATGCAATGCGTGGAACGGCCAGAGCCAGGGGATCTCATGAAACGCACGATGCACCACGTAGACCTTGAAGTCGGTGACGATCACTGCGATCAACGTGAACAGCGCGACGCTGAACGAATTCCATTGTAATTGCCAGCCGCTAGGCCAGATCTGCGACAACAGGCCGCTGACCCACGTACCGATCACGACCGAGGAAACTATCGGCATGGCCCACGTGGCCGGGCCCAACATGCTATTAATCACGATAACGGCAATATCGATACGATTGGACGGATGCAGCCAGACAGCGCGCGGAAAAGCGCGTGCCCATAGGCTGTCGCCCTGTCCCTGATGGCCACGCCAGACTTCGCCCTTATGCGCCTGCCAGAAAAGGTAAGCGAAAAAAATGGCCAACCAGGCCCAAAACAGACGATGCCCGCCCGACTGTAAATCTGAGGCTAGCGTGTGCAAACCCCACCAGAATTGACGAAGTAATGCAAGCAGGCTGTTCACATAAGCGTTGTCTGAATAGTCGTGCAAGATTTAACCTCATTATTCGCGTTGTTCTTCTGAGTAATCCGACACGGGCTACTCGAGCGCAAAAAAGACTCAACAGAGCACGAGGCTCTTATCGAGCAGAATCGTGATCCAATCTCTATCGGTTCTGGTACTCAACGCGCTCTGCGTGACGCAAGAATGTGTTGGCGCATGTATCGCCATGCACAAACAAATCTACAGACCGTGAGTTTCTAGGCCGCAAATCCGGTGGCGACAACTGAGCAACCGAACGCGGCCTTGACGATGGCATCTATGTCGAAACAAAATCTTTCGGCAACATGCTCGGGACGGTCCAACCTTGCAAAACGTTTATCGCGCTACGTCCCGATTGACAAATTTTTTATTGAAGGACGTTCTTATGGCATTCCGATTTTTACTGCCTGGCTCTGGGCGCTGTTTTATTTAACGCATGAATCGTACCAGCTATACAAGTAGATGATTTATTGCAATTAATGCGATGGGCAACCGCTCGGAACGTAATATTTTTCGACACTTGTTTGCACCCGCTATGTGTCGGCTAAGTTTAATTTAGTCGCCTGATCGGCGCGCTGATGAGCGAAAATTACATGCAATAAACTGATTAATAAGAATATATTCTACCGACGGAAACGAACGGATAACCAGACTGCCCAACGAAATCGCATTTGCGGACACTGGCCGCGTGTAAGAGAAATCGACACCGGGTTGCCGACAAAGACATAGATCGACCGGCTAACGCTGCGATCGCAGCGTGCTTTGCTGTGCGCTGCACGGTGTCTTGTCTTGGGCTGCTATACCTGGAGAGCCGCTCTGGTATTGCCTCTCCAGGCAAGTGCCGGCATGAGGAGTCATAAGCTGGGTAGGCCGTGCAGGTACTAACGATAAAGCGGTTTATGAAGGCTCTAAGCGCGCTTGTTGCGCTCAATCAGGGCGTAGGCGGAGTGGTTGTGGATAGATTCAAAGTTTTCCGATTCCACAATGTACCAGTCAATACGTGCATCGGCGTTAAGCCGCGCGGCTACGTCGCGCACCATGTCTTCAACGAACTTAGGATTGTCGTAGGCCCGTTCTGTGACGTATTTTTCGTCGGGACGTTTAAGTAAGCCGTACAGCTCGCAGGAGGCTTCTTCTTCGGCTATTTTGACAATTTCCTCGATCCACACATGTCGGTTGGTTTTCGCCGTAATAGTGACGTGGGAACGCTGATTGTGAGCGCCGTAGTTGGAAATTTTCTTTGAGCACGGGCACAGGCTGGTGACGGGCACCACCACCTTCATGGTGAATTCCGTTACGCCGTGATTGATGTCGCCCATGAAGGTCACGTCGTAATCCAACAGCGATTTCACCCCGGAAATCGGCGCGGCCTTATTGATGAAATAAGGAAAATTCATCTCGACGTGGCCCGCTTCGGCCTCCAGGCGTTTTGCCATGTCGCCCAGCATCGCGCCAAACGACGCAACGGAAATTTCTCGTTCGTGGCTGTTCAAAATCTCGACAAAACGCGACATGTGCGTGCCCTTGAAATGCTGCGGCAGATGCACATACATGTTGAAAGTAGCGATGGTGAACTGCACGCCGCCATCGCGGTCGGCCACTTTCACGGGATGGCGTATCGCCTTGATGCCAACGCGATCAATGGCGATATGCCGCTCGTCGGGGGTGCTTTGCACATCGGGAATAACAACATCGGGGTGGCGTTGGTTCATTGTGGAGTCCTGAAAGCGAAAGGGCGCGATGAGATAATTGTCTATGACTAAGCTTTGAGCAACGATCCCGTTAAAGAGTTCACCGTTTTAAAGCGTGCGCTGACGGAGGCTAAGATGCCGGCCTTGTCGAGGCCGCATTCCACCAGCATTTGTGCCGGGTCGCCGTGTTCGATGAAACGATCCGGCAAGCCCAGTTGCAGCACGGCCGTGGCGACTTGTAGTTGCAGTAGCGATTCCACCACGGCACTGCCCGCCCCGCCCTGAACGGTATTTTCTTCGATGGTCACCAGTAGATCGTGGGAGAGCGCAAGCTTTAATACCAGTGCATCGTCCAGCGGTTTCACAAAGCGCATGTTGGCCACCGTGGCGTTCAATTCTTCCGCCGCTTCCAAAGCAGGTTGTAGCATGCTGCCAAAGGCCAGTAGCGCGATGCGACGGCCTTCGCGGCGAATTTCGCCCGTGCCTAGGGGTATGGCTCGCATGCGCGGCTCGATGGCTACCCCGGGTCCAGTGCCGCGCGGATAGCGGACGGAGCTAGGCGTGTTGAGCGAAAACGCCGTATAGAGCATTTGCCGGCATTCGTTCTCGTCGGCGGGCGCCATCACCGTTGTGTTGGGCAGGCAACGCAAAAAACTGAAATCGAAACTGCCGGCGTGGGTGGGACCATCCGCGCCGACCAATCCGGCGCGATCGATGGCGAAAACTACGGGCAGATTTTGCAGCACTACATCGTGGATCACCTGGTCGTATGCGCGTTGCAGGAATGTGGAATAGATCGCCACGACCGGCTTCAAGCCTTCGCAGGCCAAGCCAGCGGCGAACGTCACCGCATGTTGCTCAGCGATGCCAACATCGAAATAGCGCTCGGGGTATTCCTCGGAGAAGCGCACCATGCCCGAGCCCTCGCGCATGGCGGGGGTGATGCCGATCAGCCGCCGGTCGAGCTTGGCCATGTCGCACAGCCAGTCGCCGAAGACTTGCGAATAGGTCGGTTTGGTGGCGGGTTTTGCCACTATGCCCACTGCGGGATCAAACTTGCCGGGGCCGTGATACAGCACCGGATCGTCCTCCGCACGCTGATAGCCCTTGCCTTTTTTGGTGACGACATGCAGAAACTGTGGGCCGCGCAGCTTTTTGATGTTATTCAGAGTCGCGACCAGCGCTTCGGTGTCGTGGCCGTCGAGGGGGCCGATATAGTTGAAGCCGAATTCCTCGAACAACGTGCCGGGCGTGACCATGCCCTTCATGTGCTCTTCCCAGCGTTTGGCGAAGTCGTGGAGCGTGGGCGTACCGCGCAGAATGCGGTCGCCGGTATCGCGCACGGTGGAATAAAACCGCCCGGACATCAGCCGCGCCAAATAATGACGCAACGCGCCGACGGGGTGGGAGATCGACATGTCGTTATCGTTCAGTATCACCAACAGATTCACGCCCAGTGCACCGGCATTGTTCAGTGCTTCAAAGGCCATGCCCGCCGTCATTGCGCCATCGCCAATCACCGCGATGACGTGGCGCCCATCGCTCAACTGTTTCGCCGCCACGGCCATGCCCAGCGCCGCACTAATGCTGGTGCTGGAATGCGCCGTGCCAAAGGTATCGTAGGGGCTTTCCTCGCGACGCGGAAATCCGGCAATGCCATCGCGGCGGCGCAGCTTGGCCATGCCGGCGCGCCGGCCGGTGAGTATCTTGTGGGCATAGGTTTGGTGGCCCACGTCCCAGACCAGTCGGTCTTCGGGCGTGTCGAACACGTAATGCAGCGCGACGGTGAGCTCGACCGTGCCGAGGTTGGACGAGAAATGCCCACCGGTGCTCGCGACCGATTGAATAATAAATTCGCGCAATTCGTCGGCGACGGTCGCAAGTTGTTTACGCTCCAACTTGCGCAGGTCGGCGGGGTCACGAATCCTGTCTAGAAGCGAGTATTGGGTCAAGCTAATAGCCTCTCTCGATAATATAGCGGCCGATGCTACGCAAACGGCCACCGCGACCACCTAGTGCGCTTAAGGCGTCCACGGCCCGCTGTTGCAGGTCATGGGCAAAATCGCGCGCGCCAGAAACGCCCATTATACTGACATAGGTCGGCTTGTTGTTTTCCGCATCCTTACCAGCGGTTTTGCCGAGCGTCGCCGTGTTGCCCTCTGCGTCCAGCACGTCGTCGATTACTTGGAACGCCAGCCCGATCCATTTTGCGAATTGGTCCAAACTTTTGAGTGCATCATCGCTGAGCGGATTTCCCGCCATGGCGCCCAAGCGCACGGCGGCGCGGATCAGAGCACCTGTTTTGTGGATGTGCATGAATTCCAGCTCGGGCAGTGATAGCGTCTTGTCGACGCTGGCCAGATCAATCGCCTGCCCACCCGTCATGCCGCGCGAACCGGCGGCTTGGGCAAGGGTCGCGACCATTTGCAACTGACGCGTGGCATCGTCCGCCAACACAAAGTCCGCCATCAGCGCAAACGCGAGGCTGTGCAGGCTGTCGCCCACTAGTAAAGCCGTTGCTTGATCGTATTGAATATGACAAGTTGGCTTGCCGCGCCGGAGCACGTCGTCGTCCATGCAGGGCAAATCATCGTGAACCAGGGAGTAGGCGTGGACCAGTTCCAGCGCGGCGGCGGCGATGTCCAGCCGTTCCAGCGCGGCGTCACTGACTTCCCCCGCTGCGTACAGCAACAGGGCGCGCACACGCTTGCCGCCGCCAAGGGCAGCGTAACGCATAGCGTCGTGAAGCCGTTCCGGAGCAAGTTTGGCGTCGGGCAACGCACTGGCCAGGCTGGCTTCAACCCGCGTCTGCGTCTGCCGCATCCACGCTGCGAACTCAGCGTCTATGTTAGTTTTCCATGAAGGGTTTGAGTTCGCCCGCTTCCAATACACGCACCCTTTCCTGCGCGTCGACAAGCTGCGCCTGGCAATATTTAAGCAGTGTCGCGCCCCGTTGATAGGAGATGAGCGATTGTTCCAGCAACAAATCGCCTTGTTCCATCGCCGCTACCAGCGCCTCTAACTCGGCAACGGCGGCTTCGTAACTTTTCGGCAGGTCGGTTTTTTCATTTTTTCCCATAACGGCATTTTACACCTCGAAAGCGGGTGAAATTGGGGCAAACTTGTGCGCTTCCCAGAAATTCAAAAACAATTGTTAAGCCACCCCCCAAGAAGCCAAAACTCGATTGCGCGTGGGCAGAGTTTAGGGTACAGTGCGGCCTCTTTTCGGATTCACGCGCACCGTGCGCAAAGGAAGTTGGCCGGTCGTTTTTGCGACTTGTCGCTTCCCTAGATTTCTTTGCCCATTTGGGGAGGTCTATAAAGCGGTATGTCTAACCTTGCTACTATCCCAAAACTAACCAAACCCTCGCCGCAACTCTCCGTTCGGTGGTACTTCGATCCAAAAATTCACGAACTCGAACAAACCTATCTATTCAATCACGGCCCCAACTATATCGGCCACGAGCTGATGGTGCCCAACCAAGGCGACTATTTCCCGCTGCGGATGCTGGATAACGCCAATATGCTGGTACACAACGAGCAAGGCATTGAGCTAATCAGCAACGTCTGTCGCCATCGCCAGGCGATGATCCATACGGAAAAAGGCAATGCCGAAACCCTAGTCTGCCCGCTGCATCGCTGGACCTACGATATGGGTGGTAAGCTGCTCGGTGCGCCGCGTTTCCCGAGCAATCCCTGCCTCAATTTGCCCAAGACTACGCTGCAAAATTGGCGTGGAATGTTGTTTGATTCCAAGCGCAACATCGCGAAAGACATCGCCAATTTGGGCGTAACACCTGATCTCGACTTCAGCGGCTATATGCTCGATAAAGTGGAGGTGAAGGAATACAACATCAATTGGAAAACCTTCATCGAGGTGTATCTAGAGGATTATCACGTGGAGCCGTTTCATCCCGGCTTAAGTAATTTTGTTAATTGCGATGAACTCAAGTGGGAATACGGCGATTGGTATTCTGTGCAAACCGTAGGCTACACCAACGGCACAGCGAAAACCGGTACGCCGGCCTACGACAAATGGCAGGACATGGTACGCAATTATCGTGGCGGTGTCGACCCGGCTCACGGCGCGATCTGGATGGTGTATTACCCCAATCTCATGATTGAGTGGTATCCCCATGTGCTGGTGGTGAGTAACATCATCCCGCGCGGGCCGGAGCACTGTACCCACATCACCGAGTTTTATTACCCGCAAGACATTGCGATGTTTGAGCGAGAATTCGTCGAGGCCGAGCAAAAAGCCTACACTGAAACCGCCATTGAAGACGACATGATCTGCGCACGTATGAGTGAAGGTCGCCGCGCGTTGTGGCGCCAGCGGCTGAACGATGCCGGCCCCTACCAGTCGCCCATGGAAGACGGCATGCGCCATTTCCACGAATTTTTGGGGCGGCATGTCGGAGTACATCTGGGCTGAAGCCATCCCTTGCCAGGAGCAAACAGGGGCGCGGCGCTCCAGGCATGGGCCGCCACGAATAAGGCTGGGAGCGCGTGCTGGCAGGGTGCTATTCAGCACTTGTTATAATCGGGACCATGCTTTCAAACTACGGAAAAACATGCATGCGCTGATTTGCGGTTCAATGGCTTATGACACCATCATGGTATTCCCAGACCAGTTCAAAAAGCATATCTTGCCGGACAAGATACACATGCTCAACGTGGCGTTTTTGGTGCCGGAAATGCGCCGCGAATTCGGCGGCTGCGCGGGCAATATTGCTTACAACTTGCAGATGCTGGGCGGCAAGCCGCTGATCATGGCGAGCGTTGGCGACGACTTTGCGCCCTATCGCGAGCGGCTCGATGCGCTTGGCATTGTGCAAACTCACATTCGCCCTGTGCCCGGATCGTTTACCGCGCAAGCGTTTATCACCACCGATCTCGACGATAATCAGATCATCGCGTTTCATCCCGGCGCGATGAGTTTTTCCCATCAAAACCATGTGGCCGATGCGAAAAATGTCTCGCTGGGCATCATCGCACCCGACGGCCGCGACGGTATGATGCAGCACGCGCGCGAGTTTCACGAGGCGGGCGTACCGTTTGTTTTTGATCCGGGCCAAGGTTTGCCGATGTTCAATGGCGACGAGATTCGCGATTTTCTCCGGCACGCGGATTACGTCGCATGCAATGATTACGAAGCGCATATGGTGCAGGAAAAAACCGGCGAGACCATGGAGCAATTGGCGCGCAGCGTGAAGGCCGCCATCGTCACGCTCGGCGCCCAAGGTTCCCTCATTTATGCCAACGGCAAACGTCACGAGATTCCCTGTGTTAAAGCAATAGCGGTGGTTGATCCAACCGGCTGTGGCGATGCTTACCGCGCGGGATTGTTGTATGGCATTCAATCGGGCTGGGATTGGGAGTCGACCGGCCGATTAGCATCGCTGATGGGTTCGATCAAGATTTCTCATCGCGGTGGTCAGAACCATAGGTTCAGTCGCGACGAAATTGGTAGCCACTATAAAGCAGCTTTTGGTACTGGGATTTGGTAAAGGAGTTTGTCCATGATATTTCGTGACATCGTTTTAGCAATCGCGTTGATCGGCCTGGTGGGCTGTGGGACGACCGAGGGCCTAGGCAGCAAGGATTATCAACGTAACCACGCACGCGGCGAGCAAAGCGTGCGCTTTGGAAGCATCGAGAGCATGCGCGAAGTCAACATCGAGGGCACCCGCTCCGGCGTCGGCGCGGCGGCGGGCGGTGTGGTGGGTGGCGTAGCGGGCAGCAGCGTTGGTGGAGGCAGGGGCGGCATAGTGGGAGCAGTCGTTGGCGCGGTAGTCGGCGGTGTCGCCGGCGCCGTAACGGAACAGGCGGTCACGAAGCAAAAGGGCCTGGAGTTGACGATTAAGCTCGAAAATGGGAACTATGTCGCGATCACACAAGCAGCGGACGAACTGTTCACCGAGGGCGATAAGGTAAAAATTCTGGGCAGCGGCGGGACGACGCGGGTCACGCGCAAAAATTAGCTGCGCTCGTACTCCGAGCAATGGACCTGAAAAAGGGCACGATCTTCCAGCCGGACGGCGCTTAAGCAGCGCCCCCACAAACAACCCGTATCAAGCGCCAATAGGTCGCTTTCTAGCTTGAGCCCCAAGGCGGACCAGTGGCCGCAAATGATCGGCTCACCGAGGCTAAGGCGAGTGGGCACGTCGTACCAGGGCATGTAACCTGATGGAATGGTTTCCAGCTCGCCCTTGTGCGCGAATTCCATTTCGCCCTGCTCAGTGCAAATACGTAAGCGCGTTAAGCCGTTAGTGATTACTCGTAAACGTTCCCAGCCGCTGAGGTCATCGCGCCATCGAATAGGTTGATTGCCATACATGTGGCTGAGAAAATCCAAGTAGTCCGAGCTGCGTAACGCCGTTTCCACTTCGTGGGCTAAGCATTCGGCTTGGTCGACACTCCAGCTTGGCAGGAGACCGGCGTGGATCATCGTGTAACCGGCGGCGCGATGCAGCATCGGGCGATGGCGCAGCCAGTGCAACAATTCGTCTCGATCTAACGCGTTGAGGATTTCATCCAACGTATCACCGCGGTGGGCTTTGTTGAAACCGCTCGCTACCGTCAGCAAATGCAGATCGTGATTGCCTAACACCACGACCGCTTGATCGCCTAGGGATTTTACGAAACGCAGAATTGCGAGGGAATCGGGCCCGCGATTGACCAGATCGCCGACAAACCAGAGTTGATCGTCTGCCGCGCTAAAGGAACACTTGGTAAGAAGGCGTTGCAGCGGGCCATGACAACCCTGCAGATCGCCGATGGCGTAGGTTGCCATGACAAATTAAAGAAAAAGGGACGAACCCGTCGCCCCTTGATGCACGTTCATTGTGTCGGCTATTTTGCTTGGGCGACGAGATAATCAACCGCCGCTTTGACCACGTCATCACTTAGACCCGGATTGCCGCCCTTTGCAGGCATCACGCCCTTGCCCTTAAGCGCACTGGCGTAGAGTGTGTCGTTGCCCTGAGCAATGCGCGGCGCCCAAGCTCCTTTGTCGCCTGTCTTTGGTGCTCCGGCAGCGCCCACGCTGTGGCAGGCGACACAAACGGTATTGTAGGTGGTCTGGCCGGCATCGCCGGTCGCGCCGCCAGCCGCGGGTATCGCGTCGGGAACCGATGCAGCGGCCGCGACCAGCGCCGGCGCGTTGGGATCCACAGTCACTTCGCCCACCGGCTTTAGGCGCTCGACAGTGGCGGTAGAAGATAGGGTTGGATCGTCTTTGCTATTTTTACCAAAGTAACTGCCGACGGCGAATTGCGCCAGCATAACAATCCCGAGCACTAGCCCGGTGCTACCCGCCAAAACGGTTAATGCGGTCTTGATTATGTGAGCTACTTTTTGTCGGTCATCGGAGTTTGAAGACATATTGATACCTAAGGATTTAGTGATTACTAATCAAAATTATACAAG
>JBDSJK010000267.1:0-20916 GCA_039917535.1 Burkholderiales bacterium | reverse complement strand
AGCCTGGTACATCGCCGCGTTGGTGAGTTGGGGGCATCGCGTTGTTTGAATACTTGCTACAGATACCCGCCAACAGAGTCGGCTTCACCGCGCTGAGCTTGGCGCAACTCAAAATCATGCAAGAAGTGATCACGCTGGGTGTGTTTGTTCCCTTCGCGATTTTCTATATCGGCCAACCCATCAAACTTGATTTCCTCGACGCTGGTCAGTGTTTATTGGGTGCGGTGTATTTCATTTTTAGAGCTTAACCTCATGCACATCCACATTCTCGGCATCTGCGGCACCTTTATGGGCGGCATCGCCGCGCTCGCCAAAGAAACCGGCCATAAGGTCACGGGCTGCGACGCCAACGTATATCCGCCCATGAGCACGCAACTCGAAGCCCTGGGTATCGAACTCATAGAAGGTTTCGACTCGACACAAACCGCGCTCAAGCCCGATATCTACGTTATCGGCAACGTCGTCACGCGCGGCAATCCGCTCATGGAAGAAATCCTCAATCGCGGCTTGCCCTACACCTCAGGCCCCGCGTGGCTCGCCGAGCATGTACTCAACGGCCGCTGGGTTTTATCCGTCGCCGGAACTCACGGCAAGACAACGACCTCATCCATGCTTGCGTGGATACTAGAGCACGCTGACTACACACCTGGTTTTTTAATTGGGGGCATTCCGCAAGATTTCAACTTGTCCGCGCGGCTGGGTCACGCGCACCAAGGTCAAAACTATTTTGTGATTGAAGCCGACGAATACGACACGGCGTTTTTCGATAAGCGTTCCAAGTTCGTTCACTATCGCTCACGCACCGCGATCCTCAACAATCTCGAATTCGATCACGCCGACATTTTTCCCGATCTCGCCGCCATCGAAACTCAGTTTCATCATCTCGTGCGCACACTGCCGGGAAACGGTTTGATCGTCAGCAACGGGCCCGACAAAAATCTCGAACGCGTACTCGCGAAAGGCACCTGGACACCCATCGATCGCTTCGGTGAGAGCCAATACTGGTGCGGCTCTCCGGCCCATGCCGACGGCAGCTTCGACGTCGTTTGCGACGGCAAAGTTCAAGGCATGTTGTCGTGGAATCAACTCGGCGAACACAATCGCCAAAACGCGCTGGCCGCCATCGCCGCCGCGCGCCACATAGGCATCGCGCCCCGAAGCAGCATAGCTGCGCTGTCCCGCTTCAAAGGCGTGAAACGCCGCATGGAGATTCGCGGCACAGCCAACGGCATCACCGTGTACGACGACTTCGCCCATCACCCCACCGCCATCCAAACCACCATCGCAGGCTTACGCAAACAAGTCGGCAACGCCCGCATCCTCGCCGTCCTCGAGCCACGCTCCAACACCATGAAACAAGGCGTGTGGCGCGATAGCCTCGCAGCGAGTCTCGGCGATGCGGATTTAGTTTTTTGCTATACGGCGAATTTGGGTTGGGATGCTGCTGCGGCGCTTGCCCCGCTGGGTGAGAAGTTAATTACCAGCGATCAATTGTCTGCTCTGATTGATGCTATTGCCTGCACAGTAAATCAGGGTGATCATGTGCTGGTCATGAGCAACGGCGGGTTCGGCGGTATTCATGACAAACTGATCGCAGCGCTACGCGTGGACGGCTTTCGCCCTTTTCCGAAACGGGGAGGCGTTGTAACCAATCAGATTATCGATAACTTGCGCAACGAGGATGGTGAATGATTCCCGCCTGTTGCATCGGTTTATCCTCCTCCTTGTTGTTTTTCGATACGATAATAAGAATTGACCTTTAGGTTTTCCAGTCCCAACTTCATGAAAACGTCGATTTTACAAAACATTTTACTGGTTGCCGCTGGAGGTCTTGCCGCAGGTCTCGCGAATGGAGAGGCGGAGACACCGGACTACGGAAATTATGTTTGCCTGGTGCAACGAACTGTCGGTTTCGAAGGTGGATTCAAAGATAAACCCCCATATGCTGGGAAAATACCACCGCCAGAACAAGCGAGCTTTTTGATGAAAATGTCAAAAATTAACAATGACCGGCCCTGGTGGTGCTTCCCAGCAAAAATTGGAGGCAAAGTTACAGACTTTCATTCGCACGCGCCTGATGAATATACGTATTGGTGGAAGTGCAAAACGACGTCTGAGCTGACATTCTCAAACGATATGTATCTGTCCCCTATGCGCGGTGATAGTTTGAATCTTTTCCGAGGTGAGCAACATAATTATCCTATTTTTGCCTGGTTTCATATTTCCGAGGGACTTAAATATAAGCATGGAAATACCTAATCTAATCGGCGATTCGTACTCTTATCTCGAGGAAGGTGTATGCCAGAAAAAATAGTGGGTATTCTCCGTGTAATCCAAAGAAGTTGATGAAAACTGAAAATCTACCGTTGAGGAAGTGACAATGAATAAGTTAGCAACCATGGTCATCTTGGCTGCTTTACTGAGCGGATGTGCTGCAACTACCAGCATACAGCGGGTACGCGCCAAACTTGATCAAGTCTGCATTGAGCGCAATCCGCAGGTCGAGGTGTATGATTTGCTCGAGGTGATCGAGGCCAACTTACGACGCCACAAAATCGAGACTAGAGTGTTCGATGTCTCTCCGGCACCTTGCCCCTATCGCCTCACCTACGACGCTTCAAGGCGGTGGGATTTAAAGGCATTCCTGTCCGATGCCCAAATCCTGTTACAACATGATCACGAAATAATTGGTCGCGCCGAGTTCCACTGGCCAGCCGGTGTTTTTGGCGCTGGCGGTCCGAATCCTGAGAAATGGCGCGGCACCGCATTTAAGATCGATCCGATCATGGATCAGATGCTTGCCGATATTGAAAAATAGGTCTTATAGGCTGCAATCGCAAATCATTGCGCCGAAAGTTTCCATTGAATAACCACGCATTCACTTTTCTCTCACTCACCGAACCTTACTCAGCCGTTCGGCCATGCGCGTTTGCCAACCGGGGCCTGTGGCTTTCCATTTTTCAATCACGCTAGCTGGTAAGCGCAGCGAGATCAACTTGCGCGGATTGGGCGAAACAGGCCGACCGCCTTTGTTGACCGTCGCACGTGCGAGCATGTCGTCGGTGAGTTCAGGCAGTTCGTCGTATTCCTCGCGCTTGATCTTATGCGCGTCGACGCGCGCAAGATTAGACTTCAAGGAGCGGCGCGATGCGGGCTTGCTCGCGTTCATTGGCTTTCCTCATACTAAAAATGTGACGATCCGCGCCACGCGGCGTGTAACCTACAACAACCATCCGACCTTCTAACAGACCGTAGCAAATGATGCGTGTCTCGCCATAGTCTGCTCGCATGTCCTCGGATTCGAGCGTGACACCGGCGAAGACAATTTCAGCATCGGCAAAGTCTAGTCCCCGTTCGGCCAAAGTCTTTGCGCGTTTAGCCGGATCGAACGTGATGGGCATGGGTTATTGTATGTACGAAAACTCAAGATTACAAGCGCTAATCTGCGGTAGTGCCACGATCTTCACCGCTCTTATACACCGGATAGCTGCGCAGAAATGATATATGATCAAAAAACACTTATGTTGATCGCGAATCCAGTCATGAAAACCGCAAAACTCTTCAAGTCCGGGCGAAATCAGGCGGTGCGGTTGCCGAGGACGTTTGAATTGGTGGGCACCGAAGTATTTATCAAGAAAATCGGTAACGCTATCGTACTCATCCCGAAAACTAACCCATGGCAAACGCTGTTCCAGAGCCTTGAGCAATTCGAGCCTGGCTTTCACCTCACACGCGAATAACAGAAGTATCACGCTTCCCTGGAATACGTTTCACTCCTTCCAGGCTACCGGCTCAAGCGGGGCGCTGGGTAAACGGCAATCTCGCCTCACACCAGCGCGCGACGCTGAGCATTTTCTGATCGTCCCGATAACCGCCAACGATCTGCAAGCCAAGCGGCAATCCCTTGGCTCCCAACGCTACGGGAATGTTGATCGCTGGCACGCCGAGCAAACTCCAAATCGCGCAGAAAGCGGGGTTGCCCGTCGCGGCCAAGCCTTCCGGCGCTTCGCCGGGGGCGGGTGGCGTGATGATGGCATCAAAACCTTGCATCACGTCCAGCAACTGCGCGCGTAATTCCGCACGTAAGCGCAAAGCGTTGAGATATTCGAACGCGCTGAACGCCTGACCGGTGGCGACAACGTCGTCGATCGCCTTGCTCACTTTATTGGGATGGGCGGTTCGCAGCGGCGAAAAAACTAGCGTCGCTTCGCAACGCATGATGGTTTGCGCCGCTTGTAACGCGCCGTCGAACGCGATAGGCAGCGTCAACTCGTCTACCATCGCGCCTGAATGGCGCAAGGTATCCGCCGATGCGTACAGGCAATTTTTCTGCGCATCGTCTGCGAGGATCCACGCGGGAGTGCGCACTAGAGCGAGGCGCGGCGCGCGTTTTAGGTTAGGTATAGAAAATTTTCCCGGCACGAATCCGCCGCTGGCAAGACAGCTTGCATCGTTCGCGTCGTAACCCATCAATAAATGCGCGAGGAAGCCCACGTCCTGAACACTGTGGGCGAAGGCGCCGACGTGGTCAAGGGTATTCGCGAAGGGGTGAATGCCGCGCCGGGAAATCAAACCGTAGCTCGGCTTAAAGCCGACCACACCGCAAAACGCGGCGGGACGTACTACCGAACCCATCGTCTGGGTGCCGAGGGCGGCGGGGACAAAGCCGGCGGCGACGGCGGCGGCGGAGCCGCTCGATGAGCCGCCGGGCGTGTGATTGGTGTTCCACGGATTGTGGGTTTTACCGGGATTCGACCAGGCGAATTCCGTCGTCACGGTTTTGCCCATGATGACGGCGCCGAGTTGCTTCAAGCGTTCGACGACGAACGCGTCGGGATCGGGCACGCGGCCGCGAAAAATCGGCGAACCGATTTCCGTCGGCATGCCCGCCGTGTCGATAATGTCTTTAATCGCAATCGGCACCCCGCCAAGAGGCAATCGGGACGCGGCATTCCGGGCATGCTTGTCTGCGAGCCGCGCTGCGTCTAGGGCCTGGCGTGGGTCATACCAGGCCCACGCTTGGATGTCTTGATCGTAGCGCTCGATACGTTCGTTACACGCCGCAACATATCCCTCGCTCGATGTGCGACCGGAGCGGATATTCTTTGCTAACTCGATAAGGCTCATTTCATTCATGACCGTGGTCGGCTGTTAGAATAAGGCTTAATTCTTTGCAGTTGCGATTGGTGATGTCATCCTGAGCACCGCGAAGGATCTACTGTTGCAACTGCGCCTCAGAATGACACAGAAAGCCTAGCAACACATTTCTCATGCTGCTCTACATCCACGGTTTTAACAGTTCGCCCGCGTCGTTCAAAGCGATGCTGCTGCGCGAACGGCTCACGCAACTCGGACGCGCGGATGAATTTCTCTGTCCCGCGTTGCCTGACCGCCCGGCTGAGGCCATGGTGATGTTGGAAAATATTGTTCATCGCCGCGACGTCGATTCCACCACGCTGATAGGTAGTTCCTTAGGTGGATTTTACGCTACTTACCTCGTGGAAAAATACGGCATTCGTGCCGTGCTGCTGAATCCCGCGATCTCGCCGCAAACGGGCTTGCGAGCTTATCTTGGCCCGCAGAAGAACCTTTACACGGGCGAAGAGTACATGCTCTCCGAGCAACATATTGCCGAGCTAGACCGGCTAAGCGTGCCGCGACCCGCGGACTTGAGCCATTATTTTCTGATCACGGCAAGCGGCGACGAAGTGCTAGATTTTCGCGAAGGCGTGGAGCGTTATCGCGGCGCCAAGCAGATAATTATTAACGGCAGCGACCACGGCATGGGGGATTTTGCCCATTACCTTGATAAAATATTGATTTTCGCAGGCATTAATCCTCTCCCTTGACTCAACACGTTTTTTACGAAGAAGACGGCGGCTTCAAAGTCGGCGCAGTGATGGCCGACAACGACACGTCGCTGCAAGTGGAAGCGCCCCACGGCAAACGCTCGAAGATTAAAGCCTCGGCCATCATGCTGCGTTTCGAGCAGCCTTCGCTGACGGAATTCCTGCCGCTGGTCGATAAGGAAGCGCAATCGCTGGATGTCGATTTTCTCTGGGAGTGCTGCGGGGAAAACGAATTCGGCTTCACCGATCTGGGCCGCGACTATTACGGCCGCGCGCCGACCGCCGTGGAATCCGCTGCGGTGCTCACGCGGCTACACGGCGCACCGATGTATTTCTACAAGCGCGGCAAAGGTCGTTACAAAGCCGCGCCGGAAGAGGCGCTCAAAGCGGCGCTGGCGAGCAGCGAGCGCAAGCGCGTGCAGGAAACGCTCAAAACCCAATACGTCGCGGCATTGCTAAAGGGGCAACTCCCCGGCGCGTTCAAGCCCCTGCTGCAGGATTTGCTCTATAACCCGGACAAAAATTTATTAGAGTATAAAGCGCTCGACGCGGCCGCCACGGCGCTTAAACTCACGCCGCTTGAAGTCGTCGCGCAAACCGGTGTAATAGGTTCGACCCACGCTTATCATCTCAATAGTTTTCTGTACGAATATTTTCCCGACGGCATCGGCTTCCCCGAGATCGCGATAACGCCCAGCGTAACGGTATTGCCCAGCACGGCAGTGGAAGCCTTTAGCATCGACGACGCGGCGACCACGGAAATCGACGATGCATTTTCCATCACCTGGGCTAGCGACGACACGATCCGCGTCGGCATCCATATCGCCGCGCCCGCGTTGGGCATCGCGCTTGACGACGCGGTCGACCGAATCGCCCACCAGCGCCAATCGACGGTCTACATGCCCGGACAAAAAATCACCATGTTGCCCGACCAGGTGATTGAACAATTCACGCTGCGCGAGGGTCGCGCCGTGGCAGCTTTGTCGCTTTACCTCACGTTTGCCGGCAGCGACTACACCTTGACCCGTTCCGAAACTCGGCTTGAAACCGTGTTTGTGAAACGCAATTTGCGTCACGATGAATTGGACGATCATTTTACGGAAGCGAGCATCAACAACGGCTCCGGCGCTTATCCCTACCAGCGCGAACTCACGACGCTGTGGCGCATCGCAAAAAAACTTGAAGCCGGCCGCGGCAAAGCGGAAGCCGGTCCGCCGCCGTTTGATTACAATTTCATTGTGGAGAACGATCGCGTAAGCATTGTGCCGCGGCTGCGCGGCTCGCCACTGGATAAGGTCGTTTCGGAATTGATGATCACCGCGAACGCCACCTGGGGCAAGGCGCTGGCTGACGCCAACATCGCCGCCATTTATCGCACCCAGGGCAACGGCAAAGTGATGATGAGCATGGAGCCCGGCAGCCATCAAGGGCTGGGCGTATCGCACTATGCCTGGTCGAGCTCGCCGTTGCGGCGCTATGTGGATTTGGCGAATCAGCGTCAGTTGATCGCTTGGGTGAATAATACCCCGCCGCCCTACGGCAACGGTGCGGATGCGCTGAGCACGGCAATGCGCGATTTCGAAAGCGCCTACGAAGCCTACTCCGACGTGCAGCGCAAGCTGGAGCGTTACTGGTGTTTGCGTTTTCTCGAGCAGGAAAATATTCAACTTACCCGCGCCAGCGTGCTGCGCGAAAGCTTGGTGCGGCTGTCCGGGTTGCCGCTGGTATGTCGCGTCCCATCGCTGCCGAACTTGCCGTATGGCGTGGAAGTGGAAGTCGAGATTGGCGCGATCAACCTGTGGTCGCTTGAGTTGTCTTGCCGATTCAAGAGTAAGCTGGCGGCATGAGCAATAGGGGCGTGGCTGCGCCCATTATTCGTTTCGATAACCGTGCACTCCAACTCAGCGCGTTGGAACGTTTTCAGGCGGCATTGTTTATTTCGGTGCTTTTGCACGGCACGTTCTTGTTCGGAACTTATCTCAAAATGCCGGATCCGAGACAATTCAAAGGGAATCAATCCGCCCTCGATGTCGTTCTCGTCAACAGCAAATCCCGTGAACGCCCGATTGATCCCAAGGTTCGCGCTCAAGCCAATCTCGACGGCGGCGGCAACAGCGACGAAAAACGTCGCGCAAAAAACCCGCTGCCTTCGCAACATGATGAAACCACGCAGCTTGAGCAAAGCACCGCGCGCGCTAGCCGAGCCGCGCAACAAGCCGCATCCGAGACGGCCAGGCTGATCACCGCACCGCACGACCCGCAGCGTGCGGACCACCAGGCTGCGGCGCAACAAAGCGATGCAAGCAACCCTAGCCGCTCGACGTCGGGCAATGAATCTAGCGAAAATAGCGAACCCAACCCGCTGCCTAGCACCCTCGCGACTCGCGTGTTACAACGGGTTCGGCAAATTTCCCGGCTTGAGGCGGAAATCGCCAAAGAATGGAGCGCTTACCAACAGCGTCCGAAACGTCAATTCGTCGGCGCACGGGCTGCGGAATATCGTTTCGCGGGCTATGTGGAGGAGTGGCGTACGCGCATCGAAAAAATCGGCAACGAAAATTACCCCGAAGCGGCGCGACAGAATAATCTCTATGGCAGCTTACTTATCACTGTTGCGATTCGCTCCGACGGCAGCGTGGAGAATATCGAAATCCTGCGCTCCTCTGGCAACAAGATCCTCGACGCCGCCGCAATACACATCATTGAACTCGCCGCGCCGTTTGGCGGCTTTCCGCTTGAGCTACGCGAAGACACCGACGTGCTGCATATCACGCGAACTTGGACTTACACCAGGGCCAATCAACTCTTGAGTGAGTAGTTGCTCGCTCTCGTTCAGTGTCAACAATCACTGCGCGAGACTACAAGGCATTGCCAGATCGCACGGCCGATCTTGTGGTTTTCACTAAGTTTTCCCGTCAATTCTATTCAACACTGAAACGAATTTAATCGAGAATCCTTGAGGCTGCAATTTGCAATGCCTGCAAACGCCATGCAGGGGATCAAGATCGCTGTTTGGCCGCAGCTAGGGACGACTATCTCGCCAAGCTATTTCGAGCGCGAACAATTGCGCGCCGTCTTACGAAGATGGTTGCCAAAGCAGCACGATACTAATTCTCAACAGCGTGCGTCTGCCGTAGAACCATCTCACGCCAACAAGCAGGGTGGCCCAGACAACAACGTACTCGACCACGCGACTCTAAAGGACATTCTGTCGCTGCAAAAAACCGGCGGGCAAGACATACTCAAGAAACTCGTCGGTTTGTATCTGGAAAGCGCACCAAAATTGATATCGGAACTACAGTCGGGCATCCATCAACAAAATACCGCCATCGTGAAAAACGCCGCGCACACACTTAAATCCAACAGCGCCAAGCTTTGGCGCCCACAGGCTATCGGCCCTTGCAAGGACGTGAAGGCCAGCGTGCTCATTGCTGAGGATATTGGCCGACTGAACACTCGGTTTGAGCTTATAAAGAACGAATACGAGCAGGCTCGCGCTGCGTTGTTGCGCCTATCCGAGCGACTGTAAACTCAATACATGTTCTGCTCATAGATGACGATGCGACCACCCGTTTCATAGCGCGAGCGACGTTGGAACAAGACGGTTTCAGCATAGTTAAGGGCAGCGATGGTGTGAGGGATTGGCCGCCTTTGAGCACCAACAACCACTGCTGATCTTGCTAGACGTCATGATGCCCAACATGAATGGCTACGACATCTGCCGGGCGATACGTCGACTCACCGATAGCTTACATGTCCCGATTCTAATGCTCACAGGGCTCGACGATGCCGGATCCATCGAAAGTGCCTATGAAGCAGGCGCCACGGATTTCATCACCAAGCCCATTAATTGGCCGATTCTGAAGCATCGCCTACGTTATATGCTGCGCTCCCGCAACTCACTGGCTGAACTGGCGGGCAGCCAGGTCAGCCCTGCGGATTCCCAGCGCAGCGCATCCTTGGGCAACTGGGAATGGAATCTAGAGACAGATCGAGCGCGCTGGGCATCGTCACCGCCATTATCGCCATGGGTAATAGCATGGAGTTGGCGGTATTGGCGGAAGGCGTCGAACACGAGGCGCAATTGCGTCGCTTGCGATCTCTCGGCTGCCGTTTCATGCACGGATAGTTGTTTTCCCAACCACGGCCGGTAGAGCGCATTGTCAAGCTACTGCGGCACCGGGTTATCTCCGTGTTGCAACCGGCCTGATCTTGCCGCACAGAGCATCCATCAACAGGGTCAAGATTGGGTCGGATCAGAAGTTTTCGCCACCTGGAACAGCGCGAGCGCTCTGACTCTCATGGTAGCATGGTCCACGATCGGCTTGGGATAATGCTTTCCGAGCACGATGCCCGCAGCGGCAATATCCATCGGCCTCGCCAGCCATGGGGCGTGAATCTCCGCACTGGATAAGCCTTGCAACTCGGGCACATAACGACGAATGAATTTGCCGTCGGGATCGAATTTTTGCGATTGCGTGACGGGATTGAAAATTCGGAAGTAAGGTTGTGCGTCGCAACCGGTGGACGCGGCCCATTGCCAGCCGCCGTTGTTGGCGGCGAGGTCGAAGTCATTCAAATGGTCGGCAAAGTATTTTTCACCCCAGCGCCAGTCGATCAATAAATCCTTCATCAAAAATGATGCGACGATCATGCGCAAGCGATTGTGCATGAAACCCGTTTGATTGATCTGGCGCATCGCCGCATCAATGATCGGGTAACCGGTGCGCGCTTCGCACCAGGCTTTGAAATGATACTCGTCGTTCTCAAATTTAAGCTGTGCATACTCGGACTTGAAAGAACGCTCGGCGGCGTGGGGAAAATGATAAAGAATGTTGAAGTAGAAATCGCGCCAGATGAGTTCAGAGAGCCAAATGTTTGCGCCCTCGTTATTTTCGGCAGCGGCGATGCGCGCCAACTCGCGGATGGAAATCGTGCCAAAGCGATTGTGAATCGACAGATAGGAAACGCCCTTAATGGCAGGAAAGTCTCGCCTGTCCTTGTATCCCACCATGCGTGATTGAAAATCCTGCAGCAGCGCACGGGCGCCGCTCGTGCCGGGCTGGATGCCGAGTTGCAATAAATTCGTGGTGCGAAAACCCATACTCTCCAGGCTCGGCATCGATTGCTCGACTGAAAGTGGCGCGAGATGAGTAATGTATTTCTCAACCGGATAAGCCTTGAGAAAAAACCCATCGAGCTTTTTCAGCCAGGCGTTTTTGTAGTGCGTGAAGACCGTGTAAGGCCGTCCCGCTTGGGTCAGGATTTCATCTTTTTCAAAGATCACTTGATCTTTGAAAGTGTAAAAATCAATACGCTGCTCGGCCAAGCTCCCCGCCACCGCTTGATCGCGCGCGATGGCCTGGGGTTCATAGTCATGATTCGTATAGACGGCCGCCACGGCGAGTTGCTTGGCGATACGCGGGATTTCCTCAGTGGCGCGACCGTGAAGCACCGTGAGCCCGCCACCGTGGGCCTGCAATGTCGCATCAAGTTCTTTGACGCTGCGCCAAATAAATTCCACGCGACGATCTTCAGGCTTGGGAAGAGCAGCGAGAATGTCCGTATCAAAAACGAACACGCAGAACACGCGGGCGTGACCTTTCAACGCGTGGTACAGCGCGCCGTGATCTTCGAAGCGAAGATCACGGCGAAACCAAACAAGAGCGGGGGATTGTTCCATACGTGTTGGTCAATTGTGCGCGACGTGAGGGGCGTTTACAATAGCGTCTGCCATGTATGCAAACCTTACTCATCACTTCCTCATCGCCATGCCTAACATGGTCGATCCGAATTTTTCCAAGAGCCTTACCTACATTTGCGAGCACAACGAAAAAGGCGCGCTCGGCCTGGTGGTCAATCGACCAGCGGAGATGACATTGGGTTCACTGCTGGAAAAAGTCGAGATCAGCGGGAAGCTCGACGAGTGGCGCAACTTGCCGGTTTACCACGGCGGGCCTGTGCAAACGGATCGCGGCTTTGTGTTGCACCAGCCCGTCGGCGCGTGGCAATCCACGCTGGCGCTAAACGGTATCGCCGGGCTGACCACTTCAAAAGATGTGTTGCAATCACTAGCAACCCAAGCCGCGCCGCAAAAAATGCTGGTCGCCCTCGGCTATGCAGGCTGGTCGCCGGGCCAACTGGAGCAGGAGCTCAAACAAAACGGCTGGCTCACGGTAGAAGCCGATCTCGATATCGTGTTCGACCTGCCGCCGGAAGCGCGACTCAACGCGGCCATGGGGTTGCTCGGCATCAGCTTCGCGAATCTTTCCGACCAGGCGGGACATGCTTAAGGGCACGGTACTGGCGTTTGATTTTGGCTTGAAGCGCGTCGGCGTGGCCGTCGGCGAACTGGAACTACGCATGGCGCATCCCTTGAGCACTTTGGTCACCAGCGATCGGGAAAAGCTGCTCGGCGCCATCGCCGTGCTGGTCAAAGAATGGCGGCCCGAGTTGTTGGTCGTGGGGCTGCCCGTACATGACGATGGTCGACCGCACGCGCTGGCCCCGGTGATAGACAAGTTTGTCGCGGAACTTAAAGCGCTGACGAAATTGCCCGTCGCGCTGAGCAACGAACAATACAGTTCCGCGACCGCGTCGATGGCGCTGCGCGATGCGGGCATTGCAGGACTCAAGCAAAAAGCCATGCTCGACAGCGTCGCTGCGCAAGAAATTTTGCAAGGCTATTTCGACTCCCAACTGGGACGCCGTGAAGCCGCAGCCAGCTAGTTCGCCCGATCCTGAGACCCTGGTGGCGACACTAGCCGCAGCGATGATGGTCCACATAACTGAAGACACGGCGCTGGTCGGCATACACACCGGCGGCGTCTGGCTGGCGGAACGTTTGCAAACCCTATTGGGACTGAAGACGCCGCTCGGCACGTTGGACGTCACCTTTTATCGCGACGACTTTGGCAGCATCGGCCTGCATCGCGATGCAAAGCGCTCCGCGATCGCGTTTGAAGTCGCGAACAGGCACATCATCTTGGTAGACGATGTGCTCTACACGGGTCGCACCATACGCGCCGCGATGAATGAGCTGTTTGACTACGGCCGCCCCGCCAGCATTCGCCTCGCGGTGTTGGTGGATCGTGATTGCCGCGAACTGCCGATTGCCGCGCAATTCATCGGCACAAAATTCCACGTGCCCGACGACGAGATGCTCGTGCTAGAACGCAACGACGCCGGCACGCTTACCTTTAAGCAACAGAAAAAGGAGCCGCGCTGATGCAGCGCAATGTGCAGATCGACGCTGATGGCAACCTACAACACTTACTCACCATTGAAGGGATTCCTCGACAGCTACTGCTGAAAATTCTCGACACCGCCGATTCGTTTGTCGGCGTAACCGAGCGCGATGTGAAAAAAGTTCCGCTGCTGCGGGGCAAGTCGGTGTTCAATCTTTTCTTCGAGCCGTCGACGCGCACTCGCACCACGTTTGAAATCGCGGCAAAGCGCCTCTCGGCGGATGTGATCAACCTCAACGTCGGCGTGTCCAGCACCAGCAAAGGCGAGACCTTGCTCGACACCGTCGCGAATTTGTCAGCGATGCACGCAGACATGTTCATCGTGCGCCACGCCACTAGCGGCGCGCCCCACTTGATTGCGCGCCATGTCGCGCCGGGTATCCACGTGATCAATGCAGGCGACGGCCGCCACGCCCATCCCACTCAGGCGTTGCTGGACATGTACACCATACGCCACTACAAAAAACACTTCACGGATTTGCGCGTGGCCATCGTCGGCGACGTGTTACATTCCCGCGTCGCGCGCTCGCAGATTCACGCGCTGACCACGCTGGGCGTGCCCGAAGTTCGCGTCGTCGGCCCGAAGACGCTGATCCCGCGCGACGTGGAACATCTCGGCGTGCACGTTTATCACAACATGTTACGCGGCATTAAAGATGTCGACGTGGTGATGATGCTGCGAGTGCAGAACGAACGCATGAACGGCGCACTATTGCCCAGCCCTGGCGAATACTTCAAATCCTACGGCCTCACACCAGAAAAACTCGTGCTCGCAAAACCGGATGCCATCGTCATGCACCCCGGCCCGATGAATCGCGGCGTGGAAATCGACTCTGCCGTGGCGGACGGAAAACAATCGGTAATCTTGCCGCAAGTTACCTTCGGAATCGCGGTAAGAATGGCAGTGATGAGTATGTTGGCGGGCAGTTGAAGAAAAACTACTGCGCTTGCCAGTTTTGTTTGGCGAAAGACTGAAAAATGCCCACATACTTACGTGTACGTTCCGCTTTTTCTGCGTTTCGCGCCTTGTGCGCGCCGCAATGCGGAACTTCATGGGTGTGACCGTGAAGGCGCGTGTGTTTGCCCGCTCCACTTCCAACGGGACAAGGGGCGACGTTGCGCGGGCAAAGCTGCGCTCGCTACGTTTTTCAACACATTGACAATGCTATCCATCCTCAAAAAAACCTTCGGCTACCCCGCCTTCCGCGGCGCGCAGGAGGACATCATCGCCCACGTCGCCAACGGCGGCGATGCGCTGGTGCTGATGCCCACGGGTGGCGGCAAGTCGTTGTGCTTTCAGATTCCCGCTCTATTGCGCGAAGGTGTAGGCGTGGTGGTGTCACCGTTGATTGCGCTAATGCAAAACCAAGTGGACCAACTCAAGCAAGTGGGCGTGCGCGCCGAATTTCTCAACTCCAGTTTGACGGGTGCCCAAGCCGATGACGTTGAACGGCGTCTGCTCAAAGGCGATCTGGATTTACTTTACATCGCGCCGGAACGCTTGGTGACTTCGCGTTGTCTGGATCTCCTGCAACAAGCGCACATTGCGCTGTTTGCCATCGACGAGGCCCATTGCGTATCACAGTGGGGTCACGATTTCCGTCCGGAATATTTGCAGCTTTCCATTTTGCACGCGCGTTTTCCCGACGTTCCCCGCATCGCCCTCACGGCAACCGCCGATGAGCTGACTCGTGGCGAAATGATCGCGCGGCTCAATCTAGAATCGGCGCGAGTGTTTATCTCCAGCTTCGCTCGCCCCAATATCCGTTATCGCGTCGTCGAAAAGCAAGACGCGCGACAACAGTTGCTGCAGTTTCTGCGTGAAGAACATGCGGGCGATGCTGGCATCGTCTAGTGCCTGTCACGCAAAAAAGTCGACGAAACCGCCCACTGGCTGAAGGCCCAAGGCATTGCGGCTTTGCCTTACCACGCGGGCATGGACGCCGACACACGGCGAAAGAATCAAGAAAAATTTCTGCGCGAAGAAGGCGTGGTCATGGTGGCGACCATCGCTTTTGGCATGGGCATCGACAAACCTGACGTGCGCTTCGTCGCCCACTTGGATTTGCCGAAATCCGTAGAAGGTTATTACCAAGAAACCGGCCGCGCGGGCCGCGACGGCGCACCCGCAAATGCCTGGATGACCTACGGCCTCGGCGACGTGGTGCAGTTGAGTCGCATGATCGAACAATCGGAGGCGGACGAAGCCCACAAGCGCATCGAGCGCCATAAGCTCGACGCCATGCTCGGCTATTGCGAAACAACTTCGTGCCGTCGCCAGATGCTGCTGCAATATTTCGGCGAAGTGGCGATGCCTTGCGGCAATTGTGATACGTGCCTGTCGCCGCCGCAAACTTGGGATGGCAGCGAAGCAGCGCAACAGGCACTGTCGGCAGTATTTCGCACCGGCCAACGCTTCGGTGTCGGGCACGTGATCGACGTGCTGACTGGTAAAGCCACGGCGCGTATGCAAAGCCTCGGCCACGATCAACTGACCACCTTCGGCATCGGTCGCGAGCTCGACGACAAGCGCTGGCGTTCGGTGTTTAGGCAGTTGGTTACTATGGGCTTGCTCAACGTGGACATCACGAGTTACGGTGTGCTGAGACTCAACGCTGTGGCGCGTCCCGTGCTGCGTGGCGAGCAAACCATTCTCTTCCGCCTGGAGGCGGAGCCCCAGAAAAAAGTTAAAGCAAAGAAGCGCGGCGCGGGGGCCATCGATCTACCGAAGGAAGCAGGCGAATTGCTGGAAGCGCTGCGCATGTTGCGCCGCAGACTCGCCGACGAACAAGGCATGCCGTCGTTTGTGATTTTCCACGACTCCACATTGATGCAGTTGGTTATCCAAAAGCCGCAAACCCGTGCACAGCTCGCGCAAATCTCCGGCATTGGCGCGCAGAAATTGGAGCGCTACGGCGCGGCGTTGCTGGAAGCGTTGCAACTAAGTGCTCCTGCTGCAGTGTCTGTAGCCATGGCAGAGCTCAAGAAAGCATAAGCGAATGAAAATCCATATTAAAAATGGCAGGCTCATCGACCCGAAAAATAGTGTCGACTCGATACAAGATGTGTTCATCGCCGCCGGGAAAATCGTTTCGATAGGCAAAGCACCCGACAGCTTTCACGCCAATCGTGTGATCGACGCAAAGAATATGGTGGTGTGCCCCGGTCTAATCGACCTTTCGGCACGCTTGCGCGAGCCGGGTTTCGAGTATAAAGCCACTCTTGAATCTGAGATGGCCGCCGCCGTCGCGGGCGGCGTCACCAGCCTGGTTTGCCCGCCGGACACGGACCCGCCGCTCGATGAGCCGGGCTTGGTGGAAATGCTCAAGTACCGCGCCAAGAATCTCAATCAAGGTCACGTTTATCCGCTTGGTGCACTGACCATGGGCCTGAAGGGTGAGCGCTTAACGGAAATGGCCGAGCTTGCGGACGCGGGCTGTATCGGATTTTCTCACGCCGATCATCCGCTGATCGACACACTCGTGTTGTCTCGCGCACTCAATTACGCCGCGACGTTTGGCTTCACGGTGTGGCTGCGGCCGCAAGACGCATTTCTCGCCAAAGACGGTGTCGCCCACGACGGCATGGTCGCCACCCGGCTCGGCTTGCCAGGCATTCCTGTCGAAGCGGAAACCATCGCGATCAGTACCATCGTCGAACTCGCGCGAACGTCCGGCGCGCATGTACATCTGTGCCGATTGTCCAGCGCGGCCAGCGTCGAACTGGTCCGACTAGCGAAAGCGAGCGGCCTTCCGATCACCTGCGATGTTGGCGCTCATCACCTACACCTAAGCGAAATTGACATCGGCTACTTCGATCCACACTGCCGATTGATGCCGCCGCTGCGCAGCCAACGCGATCGCGAAGCGCTGAGCACAGGTTTAAAAGAAGGCGTAATCGATACCGTTTGCTCCGACCACACTCCCGTAGACGACGACGCAAAACAACTGCCCTTCGCGGAATCCGAACCGGGCGCGACGGGACTGGAATTATTGCTGCCGCTGACATTGAAATGGGCAATGGCTGAAAAGCTAGATCTGGCGCGGGCCCTGGCAAGGGTCACCCTGGAACCCGCACGGGTGTTGGGCCTTGAGGCAGGGCATCTTGGCGCCGGGCAACGTGCCGACGTTTGCATATTTGATCCCAAACAAGATTGGCGTGTTGATCGTCATTCACTGCGTAGCCAAGGGAAGAACACGCCGTTCTTTGGTATCGAGTTAACGGGCAAAGTGCGCTATACGCTGGTCGAAGGAGATGTCGTATTTAGCGATAATGAGAAGCACGGGTAGCGCGGATTCCGACCTTGCTTTTCTTGTTATGATTCCCGAAGCGAGGTTGCCGGGCGGTATTCAATCCGGCGCAGTATAAGGTCAAGTTCATGAATATTTTTGGCGCTTTCACATTCGGAAGTCTGATCAAGACGTTCTTGCCCGGTGTTGTCTGGCTGCTTGCGTTCGGCGTTCTGGAGAAGGACATCGCGCAGGCTCTCGGTTACAAACCGTTCATTTTGTCGTTCGTCCAGACTAAAGAGCAAGCGTCGTTGGTGCTGGGTTTTCCAACGGCGATCTTGCTCGGCCTGATGTCAAATATTGTGGTCTTCATGGGCTTGAATGACTGGCTGGTACGCAACCCAGTAAAGAAGGCCCAGCCGCGACTGTTCTCACTCTATGATCGTCTCGCGACTCGAATTCGCGACCATTGCTGGCAGGAGTTGACCCTCGATGATCAAATGGCGCGCAGGCAGTTTGACGCCAACACGGACGTTGAATTCGTCATCCTTCCTGCATTAGGGCCGGAAAAATTGGCCTATGTTCGAGAGCAGTATTGGTACCACATGGAATTTCAGATGAATTTGTTCCTGTCACTTCTGGCGCTGTTGATAGGTGTTGCGGTGAATGCCAGGAATGGCGCCACATCGTTTTGGGAACTCCTGATGGACATTGGCATTTATCTAATCTTGTTCGTGCCCGTTTTGGCATTGTTATTGATCGCTGCTCGCAAGAACTACGCGCGGCATATGTCCAAAATGCTGAGCCTCATGGCGGGCGTCCTTTGCCCGCAGCCGGAAAAAAAGCCCGATGTAACGCCGCGGCGCAGGGTCGCAATGAAATCTTCGTTATCCCTAAAACGGTTAAGATAGGACGATGAAAGCCTATTTTTTCGATCTCGATGGCGTGCTGGCGGACTCACGGCCTGGGCTCTATCTTTCGTTTCGCGCCGCGCTGAAGACGATCGGCGTAGCAAATTTGCACGACGCTGAATTA
Source organism: Burkholderiales bacterium (assembly GCA_039917535.1). Taxonomy (GTDB): domain Bacteria; phylum Pseudomonadota; class Gammaproteobacteria; order Burkholderiales; family JALYOK01; genus JBDSJK01. The sequence continues at coordinate 2,556 of JBDSJK010000267.1, read as the reverse complement.
GCAAGATTTCTCGGCTCGCCTCTGCCGGAAATGTTTCGCATCCTCAAGCCAAACATCACTGCAACGGAGATCGAGATAGGCATTAAGGCATTTCGGGGTGTCTATGAAAAAGCTGGGATAAAAGAGAATCTGTTGTATCCCGGCGCTGATAAACTGCTACTTGCAATCAAGCAGCGCAACCGCATGGCCTGGATCGTCACCTCGAAACCGGAGGTTTATGCCAAACAGGTTGCCAGGCTGTTAGGCCTGGATCAATACGTGCATGGCGTAGTCGGCGCGGGACTGGACGAAATGGATACCAAGGCCGGGCTGATTGCGCGCGCACTGTCGCAAGCCAATGTTGCAAGCGATGCAGCCATCATGCTTGGCGATCGACACTACGACATTACCGGCGCACTCGCGAACAATGTTCTGCCTGTCGGTGCACTGTGGGGCTATGGCTCTTACTCAGAGTTATACAGCGCAGGTTGCAGGCACTTCGCCGGTTCTGCAAACGAATTTCAATCGGCATTCGTCGAAAGCTCGAATGCATCGATCGCGAAAATCCGCCGCAGCATTGCTTGAGAGCCAGTAAGGCGCAATCGCGCGACAGTGCACCGTATGGTTAACTGTTGCGGAGTGATTGGGGCACTATTCTCCAACAATCCACGCCGGTTTAGGCGGATGACGGCTAGGCGTTAAATCTGCTCGATGCAGGATGGAACTTTGAGTACGATCGGTTAAAATGATCAAATGAACTCCCTGGTACAAATACTGCACGGCGACTCGCGTCAGGAGCTGGCAAAAATGGCCGATTCCAGCATCGATTTAATTGTTACATCGCCGCCCTATGCTGATCAGCGCAAATCTACTTATGGTGGTATTCACTCCGACGAATATGTGGACTGGTTCCTGCCGATTTCCGCGGAGTTGTTGCGGGTGCTGAAGCCTACTGGGACGTTTATCCTGAATATTAAAGAGCGCGTTGTGGATGGCGAGCGTCACACTTATGTACTCGAACTGATCCTCGCCATGCGTCACCAAGGTTGGCGATGGACGGAAGAATTTTGCTGGCACAAAAAAAACTCCTATCCGGGCAAATGGCCAAATCGGTTTCGCGATGGGTGGGAACGGCTAATTCAGTTCAACAAACAAAAGCGCTTTAGTATGTTTCAAGATGCAGTCCGTGTACCCATGGGCGATTGGGCTAAAACTCGCCTGAGAAAATTGAGCGCTACCGATAAGACCCGCGACGAATCTCGTGTTGGCAGTGGCTTCGGCAAGAAGATCGAGAACTGGGTTGATCGATCGCTTGCCTACCCGGATAACGTACTTCACATGGCAACTGAGTGTGCGAATCGCAGTCATAGCGCTGCGTTCCCGGAAGCATTGGCGGAGTGGTTTATTAATCTATTTACGCAGCGCGCTGATGTTGTATTGGATCCGTTCATGGGATCGGGCACAACTTTGCGAGTCGCGCAACGATTACAGAGAAGCGCCATTGGCATTGATGTCGTTCGTGAATACTGCGATGCGGCGCGCGAGCAACTCCTGCAGGCTGAACGAAAACAACTGAGCTTGTTGCAGGAGCCCGCAAACTATGTCGTTAGATCTCGCTAAAGTTACGGCCTTTGTTGAAAGCCATATCGGAGAGTTTCACGACAAACGACTAGCGAGTATCGATGCGTTAAAGCTAGACGCGAGGTGACCAGGCCTTTTGACCACATATCAGAGCTAAGCTTTATTGCCGACTCACCTTTATTTGGTGTACATTGAATTCGCGCGATAGCGCATAGAACTTATCGGCAGACCCTTGCTTACACACTGTCCAGCGTTCAACTGGACTCAAAACATGAATGAAATCATCTTCCTCGTCGAAGAAGCGCCCGAAGGTGGCTACATCGCCCGTGCATTGGGTCAGGCTATTTTTACTGAAGCCGACGATCTTGACGTGCTGCATGCCAATGTGCGCGACGCTGTTCGCTGCCATTTCGAAGAGGGTAACGCACCTCAGATTGTGCGCCTACACTTTGTCCGCGAGGAAGTTATCGCAGTATGAAGTTGCCGAGAGACGTCTCGGGGCGCGAATTGGTTCAAGCGCTAAGCAAGTTCGGCTATACAATTATCGCCAAACCGGAAGTCATATTCGGCTCACCACTGAAGACCACCGGGAACATCACGTCACGATCCCAAACCATGAACCTCTACGCATCGAAACCCTTGCTGCGATTTTGACTGAGGTTGCGCAACACGCTGAGTTGCCCCGAGAAGAATTGACGCAACGGTTGTTCGGACATTAAACATATATTTTAGGCCCGTTTCGGCTTGGTTACGCTGGTTTCGCAAGGGCAAGCGTCAACAATCCGATAAAAATCGGCTGATGTAAGAGGTAAAGTATCAGGCTATGGCGCCCACCCCAAACGAGGGCCTTTGTCACTAAGCTTCGTGCGCGCCAGTCTTTGAACGGCGCACGCGCTTTGATCCAGTGCCCAACAGCCACGCCGATCAGCACCATGCCGAACCACGGCAGCAGCGGCACATAATCTTCGGTGATGGGCTTGGTCGTCATGAGGCCGA
>JBDSJK010000266.1:0-8788 GCA_039917535.1 Burkholderiales bacterium | reverse complement strand
CGCATGGTGATTATACAGGTTCCCTACACGCTCAATTATCGCGAGGAGGCGCGCATCTATAAGAAACTCACGTCCAGCGCACAGGCTTTCAAGGAAGTTCACCTCGATCCACACGTGTTGCACGTTGCAGCGTCATTCGCCATTCTCACGCGGCTTTCCGACAACGAACAAAAAGAATCGGAATTAGCTAAGCGCGTGCGACTCTTCGCCAATGAAGATGTGGACGGCGTGAATCGTTCCGACGCAGAGCGGCTCAAAGCGAAAGCGCCGGACGAAGGCCTATCGGGCGTATCGCCACGTTTTGTTATCAACGCCTTGTCCAATGCCATTATCCAAAGTGACACCAAGAGTTTGACCACCATGGACGTGTTGCTGGCGTTGAAAGATTCGATCGAGTCCGACGCGCGCATGGATGCGAAGAAAAAACGCAAATGGGTCGATTTCCTGGTGACCGCGCGCAAGGATTTTTACAACCGTTGGGTCAAAGAAGACGTGCACAAAGCGCTGTTTGTTTCCTTCGAGCAGGAAGCCCAGGATTTGCTCAATAAATATCTCGATGAAGTCGAGGCGGCGCTCGATAATCGCACCGTCAAAGACCCGATCACCAATGAGGAACGCAAGCCCGACGAGCGCTTTCTCCGCTCGGTGGAAGAAAAAATCAATATTTCCGATTCGGGCAAGCAATCCTTTAGGCAAGAAGTGGTGCGCAAAGCCATGGGCGCATTCAAGCGCGGCGAGAAATTCAGCCTCGATAGTCACGGCCCGCTGCATGACGCAGTGGAACAGTATTTGTTTGAACAGCGCCGCGATGTGTTGCGCCTGGTCAGTTCATCCACACGACCCGACGACGATGCGAAACAGAAAATATCCGTGGTTGAAAAACGTCTCGCGGATGAGTACGGCTATGATCAACACAGCGCCCGCGAAGCTATGAATTATGTCACCACGTTATTGGCGCAAGAGTGAGCATATGCTAAAAAACTACTGCGCTTGCCTATCCTGCGTTGCGAAAAGCAGAAAAAGCGGAATGTACACGCAAGTACATGAGCATTTTTCTGCTTTTCGCGCTTTGTCTAGGCTGCACTCGCTACGTTTTTCAGCACACTGCTTGGGTCTCCCATGAGTCCCTTTCGCAATATCGCCGCCGAATCACCGTGGTATGACCTGTTCTCCCGCGGCGCACGGGATTGGCTGCGTCACAACGACAAAGTGCGCGATGCGGTTAAGCACAGCCTGCCAGATTTAGTGAGCGGTCCCGATGCACTCACCAATACCCAAGATCGCACCGTAAAAATACCAGTGAAACTCTTGGAGCACGCGCGCTTTCGTCTCGCAGATGCCGATGAGGAAACTGGCGTCGGCCAGGGCCAAGGCGAGCCGGGTGACGTGCTGCGTCCGGGACACAGCCAAGGTGGCGGCGATGAAGCAGGCCAGGGTGGTAACAACCAAGGTGAGTTTCAATTGGCGATTGAATTCAAAATGGACGAAATCGTCGACTGGCTTTGGGAAGAACTCAAACTGCCCGATCTCAAACCTAAGCAAACGCCTGCCACCCATGATGAGGATTGGGTGCGGGAAGGCTGGGATAAACACGGGCCGCGCGCGCGGCTGGATCGACGCCGCACTATGAAAGAAGCCATTAAGCGTCGCTCGGTTCAGCCCGGCGCGGCACCGTTCAGCAATGAAGATTTGCGTTTTCGCCAAATCACCCGGCGACCGAAGCCAGCCAATCAAGCAGTGGTAGTGTTTGCGTTGGATGTCTCCGGCAGCATGAATGAGGCCCAGCGCAAACTGGCCAAGACATTTTTCTTTTTCGCTTTACAGGGCATACGTCGCGAATATAGCCAGGTTGAAACGGTATTTCTCGCCCATACGGATGAGGCATGGGAATTTTCCGAGCAGGAATTTTTTCAAGCGACCGGCAGCGGCGGTACCGTGGCGTCATCGGTGTTTCAACTGAGTCTGGATGTTTTTAACGAGCGTTTTGATGCCGCTCGCTACAACCGCTATTTGTTTTACGCGTCCGACGGCGAAAATTTTCGTGAAGATCGCATGCTAGCAATGGCTTTGTTAACGGAATTAGCGAAGCAAGTTAACTACATCGGCTATGTGCAAACGGGCACCTTCGGCCCCGCCGCGGCGCAAACTGAATTGGCGCAAATCGCGGCGGAACTCAAGAGCGATGGTCTGCCCGTCGGCTACGCGTTGCTGTCTCGTCACGAAGAAATCTGGCAAGCGATTCGTATTTTTTTCCAAGAACAAGCTATGGCGGAAACGTGAGCACGCTGAATTTCTACGCGGAGCGCATCGAGGCCTTGGCGCAGCGGCTGGGCCTGGACTATTACGCTGTGGATTTTGAGATGGCGCCGCCGAGTTTCATGTTGGAGATCGCTTCTTACGGCTTGCCCGTGCGCATGCCGCACTGGTCGTTTGGCGTGCGCTACATTCATCAAATGATCCGCCAGACCATGGGACATTCGCATATTTTCGAGGTGATGTTTCCCGGTGATCCGTGCCACGCTTATTTGGTCAACACTAACACCATGGCGGAGAATGCCTTGGTCACGGCCCATGTGCTGGGCCACGCTGACTTCGCCAAGAACAACCAATTGTTCGCGCGCTTCCATGAAATGGCCGGCGGCCATATTGTCGAGCAAGCCGCATCCCATGCCCACCGCATTGAACAGGCGGTGGCGAATCACGGCATAGGCCGGGTCGAGGCGGTGCTCGACGCGGCGCTCGCCCTTGAACCCCATATCGACACCCAGCGCGAGTTGCATCGTCCGCGCTATGCCACAAATGTCACCACGCCAGAAGCCTTACCAGAAGCGGGTTTCCAGGCACGCTACTCCGGCTTGCCCGGTGAGCGCGGCGCACAGCCTGCCCGGACTGGAAAGCCCCACCAGATGGTCATTCCGCCGCACCCTGATTACGATTTGCTGTGGTTTATCGCCAACTACGCGCCAGAGTTGGAAGAATGGGAACGGGATATTTTTCTCGCGGTGCGCGAAGAATCGTTTTACTTCTATCCCGTATTTGCTTGCCAAATCATGAACGAAGGCTGGGCGTCTTACTGGCACGCCAGGCTGCTACGCGAAGCGGATTTTTTGCCGCAAGAGTTATATCTTGGCGCCATCAAGGCCCATTCCGACGTGGTGCGACCCATCGCCGGCGAGCAACAAACCGCGCTGGCGGTGAACCCTTACCATCTCGGCTTCGCCATGTGGGAACACATCATCGAGCAACAGGGCCTGGAAGAAGCCCGGCGAATCTGCCGCGAAGAAGATGACTTTGGATTCGTGCGCAATCACCTGGACGGAAAACTCGCGGAAAAGCTAGGCCTATTTGTCTTCAAAGCTAAGCAGGACGGCGAGATCAAAGTCATGAGTCGCGATATCAACGCGGTGCGCGAATCGGTAATCGGCAATAAGTTCAACTACGGCGCGCCGCGTATCGCGGTGGTGGAAATGAAGAATGACGGCAGCTTGATCCTGCAACACGACCACGGCAGCGACGGGCGTGGCCTCGATGTGCAGCGCGCCAACGAAGTGTTGAACTACGTTGCGCGCGTTTGGCGTCGTCCGGTGACGCTACAAACCATTGATAGCAATGGGCAGCCAAAAGCGGTGCAAGCAACCCATCACTAGTTGAGTTGTTGCTCGTGCTTGCGGCGCTAAGGCGAAGAAACCAAAAATTGCCAATCGGCGTATGTGCTTCCGCTTTGCAGTGACACAATCCACCCGATCCACGAGGGCGGACAGCCCGCTACCCCGCACCGCCAGCCGCAACGTTAATCTAGGCTACGATTTGGTGGATCGCATCACGAACTGAAGCGGTACGGTAACCAAAACCTACGCCTGTGCCAAATTAGACCGCCTCAAAACCTACCGCGCCGAGACTTACAGCTACGATGCTGGCACAAGCGTATGCAAATTTCAATTTTTTGAGGTGACTCCGTCGTTTTTCAAGACCCTGCTACGTCTTCAGAGGCTTGAAGATCTCGTAGGACGCAATCGCAGCGCATTGCGCCTTATGTTGATCCATCGTCATGCTTGCGTTGCGAATAAATTCTGACCGCATCGATCCAAAATGGCAAATCATACGGCGCAATGCTGCGCGATTGCGCCCTACCTTTTTCGTGCGCGCTAACCTCGTTTTTTCGCGCTGTTGGCGATGCCACACAGGAAACAGGTAGGGTGAATCAAGGCGCATCGCGCCGGATCCACCACTCGGCATAATTTGATCGATGGTAGATCCGCTGCGCTTGATCTACCCTACATGGTTGACCCTTGTGAATGTATATGCCTAGAGAGCCAATATCCATGCGGCTCTCAGGGAGCTTACTTCAGCGCCTTAAAGCGAATGCGGTGAGGTTTCGCGCCCTCCTCGCCCAAGCGTTTTTTCTTGTCGGCTTCGTATTCTTGGTAATTGCCGTTGAAGAACGTGACTTGCGAATCGCCCTCAAAGGCCAGAATGTGCGTGGCGATGCGATCTAAGAACCAGCGATCGTGCGAAATGATCAAGGCGCTGCCGGGAAATTCGAGCAACGCATCTTCCAGCGCACGCAGGGTTTCCACGTCTAGGTCGTTGGATGGTTCGTCGAGCAGCAACACGTTGCCGCCGGCGAGCAAAGTCTTGGCGAGATGCAGTCGCCCGCGCTCACCGCCAGATAAATTACCGACAATTTTTTGTTGATCCGCGCCTTTAAAATTGAAGCGCCCGATATAAGCCCGCGACGGCATTTCAAACTTACCGACGGTGATGATGTCCGCGCCGCCGGAAATTTCTTCCCACACGCTCTTGTTGTCACTCAGCGACTCGCGCGATTGATCCACCTGTGCGATTTTCGTTGTCGTGCCGACGACGATCTCGCCGCTATCGGGCTTCTCTTTGCCCGTGATCATGCGGAACAAAGTCGACTTGCCCGCGCCGTTCGGCCCGATGATGCCGACGATGGCGCCGGGCGGCACGCTGATGCTTAGATTGTCGATCAATAGGCGATCGCCGTAGCCTTTGCTGACACCTTTAAACTCGATCACTTCGTTGCCGAGCCGCTCACCCACGGGAATAAATATTTCCTGGGTTTCGTTGCGCTTTTGGTAATCGTAGGAACTCAATTCCTCAAATCGCGCGATGCGCGCCTTGCTCTTGGCCTGGCGGCCTTTCGGATTTTGCCGCACCCATTCCAGTTCCTTGTGAAGTGCTCGTTGTCGCGCCGATTCGCTGGATTCTTCTTGCTTCAAGCGCGCTTCTTTTTGCTCCAGCCACGAACTGTAATTACCTTTCCACGGAATGCCGTAGCCGCGATCCAATTCCAAAATCCATTCCGCGGCGTTGTCGAGAAAATACCGGTCGTGGGTCACGCCGACAACGGTGCCGGGAAAGCGTTGCAAAAATTGCTCCAGCCATTCGACGCTCTCGGCGTCTAAATGGTTGGTAGGCTCGTCGAGCAACAACATATCGGGTTTGGACAGCAGCAACTTGCACAGCGCGACGCGACGTTTTTCCCCACCGGACAATTTTTCAATTTTCGCGTCCCACGGCGGTAAACGCAGCGCATCGGCGGCGATTTCTAACTGATGCTCTGTGTCGTTGCCGCTTGCCGCGATGATGGCTTCATACTTCGCTTGATCCGTTGCTAGCTTGTCGAAATCCGCGTCGGGCTCGGCGTAGGCGGCGTAAACTTCCTCGAGTTTTTTCTTGGCTTCCATCACCTCGCCCATGCCCGCTTCCACTTCCTCGCGCACGGTTTTCCCCGGATCAAGCTGCGGCTCTTGCGGCAAATAGCCGATGCTCAAATTTGCCATCGGCCGCGCTTCGCCTTCGATCTCCGTATCCAAACCCGCCATGATTTTCAGCAACGTGGATTTGCCGGAACCGTTCAGCCCCAACACGCCGATCTTGGCGCCGGGAAAAAACGACAGGGAAATATCTTTGAGTATGGTGCGTTTGGGCGGCACGACTTTGCTCACCCGATTCATGGTGTAAACGTACTGGGCCATAACGGTTGCTTTGTGTAAGAGTGACAGACGAAAGAGCGGCATTATGCAGCAATGTAGGTCGTTCTGCATCTTTATGGGGCTTAATCTCACGCGCGGTATGCCTGTAGAGGCAATACCAGAGCGGCTCTCAGGGCATATATAGCCAAGACCAAGTATCCATGCGCCTGCTGGCAGGGTTACAATGGGGAATGAACGCTGATGAAAAAACGCCCTACTCGGGCCTCACACCCGATGTCGTGCTCGATGCCATCGAGACCACCGGGCTGCATTGCGATGGCCGCTTACTCGCGCTCAACAGTTACGAAAATCGCGTTTACCAAGTGTGGCTTGACGATGGCACCCTGATCGTCGCAAAATTTTATCGCCCGCAGCGCTGGAGCGACACACAAATTTTGGAAGAGCATCGTTTCGCGCTGCAATTGGCGGGGCTGGAAATTCCCGTGGTCGCGCCCATGATGTTCGCTGAGCAATCTTTACACACTCACGAATCGTTTCGTTTCGCTCTCTACCCCAAACAAGGTGGCCGGCCGCCGGAGTTGGACAACGGTAACACGTTGGAATGGATCGGACGTTTTCTCGGCCGCATTCATGCCGTCGGCGCGACGGAACAATTTGTCACACGACCTGCGCTGGATATTGCGACCTTCGGCGAAGAGCCTCGCCAATACTTGCTCGCAAGCCAATTCGTGCCTGCGGAGCTCATCCCCGCTTGGTCTAGCGTGGTCGAGTTAGCGCTCGATGGCGTACGCGAATGTTGTGCGCGCGCAGGCGACGTGAAATCCATTCGCCTCCATGGCGATTGCCACGTTGGGAATATTTTGTGGACCGAGGCCGGACCCCATTTCGTCGATTTCGACGATGCGCGCAGTGGCCCTGCGATACAAGATTTGTGGATGCTGCTGTCCGGCGAAACCGGCGACATGGTGCGGCAGTTTTCCGACGTGCTCGCGGGTTACGAAGATTTTTGCGAGTTCGATCGACGTGAATTGCACTTGATCGAAGCGCTGCGAACGCTGCGCTTGATTCATTATTCCGCCTGGATCGCGCGGCGCTGGGACGATCCGGCTTTTCCGCCCGCGTTTCCTTGGTTCAACACGCAACGCTATTGGCAAGACCGCATTTTGGAATTGCGCGAGCAGATTCCGTTGATGGCGGAATCGGCGCTGGCGCGGATTGCGTTTTGACGTTCGTCGTTACTGACTTGGGCGTATGCTATTTGCGCCTTTCAAACAGTCCCTGAATTCTCACGGCAACGCGACCATTGCCAGCCTCACATCTTTGGCAGCGTTACCCCTTGCTGGCCTTGATATTTTCCGCCGCGATCTTTGTAACTCGTTTCGCACACTTCGTCGCTCTCGAAAAAAATTACTTGGGCGACGCCTTCATTGGCGTAAATTTTCGCGGGTAGCGGCGTGGTGTTGGAAAATTCTAGCGTGACAAAACCTTCCCATTCCGGCTCGAAGGGCGTCACGTTGACGATGATGCCACAACGCGCGTAGGTCGATTTGCCTAGGCAAATCGTCAGCACGTTGCGCGGAATGCGGAAAAATTCCACCGTGCGCGCCAAGGCGAACGAATTCGGCGGAATGATGCAGTGATCGCCCTTAATGTCGACAAAAGAATTCTCATCGAAATTTTTTGGATCGACGATGGTCGAGTTGATGTTTGTGAACAGTTTGAATTCGCTCGAACAGCGGATGTCGTAGCCGTAGCTCGACGTGCCGTAGGAAACGATACGCTTGCCGTCCAAGTGGCGCACCTGGTTGGGCTCAAACGGTTCGATCATGCGGTGCTGCTCCGCCATGCGACGGATCCATTTATCGGATTTGATGCTCATAGGAAAAGTCTATCAACCATTGCGAAGACCGCGATGCTACAGGTTAAGGCGCTGGCTTTCAACGCCATTGGGAAGCATACCTGGCGCCGTGTTGGAAACTAGCGCCATTATTCAAAATGCACGTCTGTCTTTTTCAGGCTCTTTGCGCGATCCGCATCGCTGCCCACGAACAATAGCAGCGGCAGTCCCAGCAATGCGGCGACGGCGAACATCCTGAAATCTCCCATATAGCCGAACATAGCCGCCTGCTTGTCGATCTCGCGGGCGAGGGTGGCAAGCCCTTGCGCGGTGCTGATGTCCCATGTGCTCGGATTCATACCTTGGGCTAGCGCTTTGCTGTAGGGCGAGATATGTTCGGTCATATACGCGCGGCTGGTGCCGCTGGTGCGCAAGAACAAGGCTAGGGCGGCAGACACGCCCACGCTCGCCGCAACACTTCTAACCAAATTGTATAAAGCTGCCCCCTCGGTACGTTTTTCCGAAGAAAGGGTTGAGAACGCGATGGCTTGATTGGGCACCAACATAATGCCGCCGCCAAAGCCCTGCGAAAAGTTAGTCCATAGCAAAGGCCACGCGCTAACGCCCGTGGTCCAACGCGCCATCTCAAAACTCGATGTGGCCAAAATCAGCAACCCGGCAGCCATTTGCATTCGAGCATCAACTTTACCCAGCATGCGCCCGCCCATCACCATCGCAATCAGCAGCCCAATGCCGCGCGGCGCGAGCATAAAGCCAATGGTATCGATGGGGTAGCCGCGTAGCTCTTGCAAGAAAGCGGGCATTAACACCAACGGCGGTGTCGTAACCAATCCATAGCCCGCTGCGAAGATGAGGCCGATGAAAAAATTGCGGTTGCGAAACATGCGCAGATCCAGGAATGGAATTTTGATGGTGAAACTGTGCGCTAAGAAAAGATAAAAGCCCAGCACTGAGAGGCAGGCCTCAACAA
>JBDSJK010000265.1:0-4066 GCA_039917535.1 Burkholderiales bacterium | reverse complement strand
AAATAGCTCTTTGCCGACCTTGAGGCGGCAGAGCCGGGGATCGAGTTGTTTCGCTAACTTGAGTGCGGCTGCGGAATCAGATTTATCGACCGCGACAATAATTCGAGGATCGGGCATAGTCACACTTTAGTTCAACTCCGCTGAAGCTCAAGTTCCGCGTTACGTCTAGGCGGATAGGTTTCCCAGCCGCCACAGGCGGGGCAATGCCAATAAAATTGGCGCGCCTTGAATCCGCAAGTTTCACACTGATAAATGGCTAGCCGGCCCGCGTAGCTTTGCACTAGATTCTTGGTAAGCTGCAGGTCGGCGCGTTTTTCCGGCGGCGCATCAATTTCTTGTGCTTCTAAAAATTTATCCAGCCCCAGCAGGCTCGGATTGCGCCTTAAATCGTCGCGAACCAGGCGATAAGCAGCATCGACACCTGCCGTCTCAAGGGTGGCTTGAAACGCCGCATTAAGCAAATCCAGCGCGGGGTAGCGCTCCTGGAAGCCACGCAGCAGATTCAGTCCTTCCTGGGTCTTACTAAGCGCCCGATAGCTCTCAAGCAGTTTGTCGGCAACTAGAAATAGGTAAGCCGGATTTTGCCCTTCGATCCGCTTCCAGATGTCAATCGCGTCGGCGTGTTTGCCCTCGCTTACAGCCCATTCACCCAGCATGAGGTTGGCACGTACACATTTGCGGCTCGCCTGGAGAGCCTGCTCAAGGTATTCCAACGCCTTCCCGGCATGGGAATGGCCTCGCTCGAAAGCTGCGAGTTCGCAGTAATAGTTCGCGATTTCCTTTTGATAGGATTCGGTCGACACTTTTTCGAGTTCTTGGGCCACGCCGATCGCCTTGAACCAATCTTTTTCGACCACGTAAATATGCAATAAGGATTGCAGCGCCGATTCACGATAATTCGACTCGCGCAAGTCGGAAAATATTTGTTCGGCACGGTCGAGCAGCCCACCCTTGAGGTAGTCTTGCGCCAACTCGTATAGCGCCAGGGTTTTCTGTTCGGTGTTGAGATCAACCCGATTGACTAGATTCTGGTGCATGCGTATCGCACGCTCGATTTCGCCGCGGCGGCGGAACAAGCCACCTAAGGCAAAGTGCAACTCGACGGTTTGCTGATCCGCTCGCGCAACTTCGATAAAGGCTTCAATGGCCTTATCGGGTTGTTCGTTGAGCAGAAAATTGAGTCCCTTGAAATATGATGCGGGTAGCGTGCGGGACTCAGTAAGCAGATATTTCAGGTCAATTCTCGCCGCCAGCCAGCCTAAACCAAAAAATAGCGGAAACCCTAACAGCCACCAAGATTGAAATTCCATAGACAAAAGTGGCGATGCGTGTCGCGCCGATCAGCCGGGAGGCATCGTCAACAACACATCGGTTTCAGGTCTGGCTTTGTCGCCCGCTTTGATTTGCTCTTGGAGGCGCATATCGCGTTTTAACTGTTGAATTTGCCGACGTTGTCGGAATAACGGCCCCGCCAAAGCCAGCAAACCGACAATCACGCCTATCACCAGGAAGACAAACAATACCAAGACCAGTGGCGCGCTACGCGTGTAACCAAGGAAGGTAATCTTAGTCATGTCAGAATTGCCGATGGCAAAAACTACGAAAACGAGGAACAAAGCGAGCATGACCGCGACTTTGATCAGCCGAAACAAGAAGCTCATGATTCACTAGCCGGAAGAAAGTAGAAGTATAACAACAATCGCGATGAGGCTGGAAATCAGCCATGCCAGAAATCCAACGAAAAACGGCGTAACGTGAGGTTACGCCGTTTTCAGAAAGACGATGCTAGCCTACTAGAGGAATGCTCGAGGGAGTCCACGCGGTCGCGTAATTCCTTACCGGCTTTAAAGTGGGGCACATACTTTTCAGGTACTTGCACCTTGTCGCCAGTCTTGGGATTACGGCCCGTGCGTGGGGGACGGTAATTAAGGCCAAAGCTACCGAAACCGCGAATTTCGATCCGGTCGCCCTGCGCCAAACTCACCGCCATGGCGTCGAGGATGGTCTTGACGGCCAACTCGGCGTCTTTCGCAACGAGCTGATTAAACCGGCCCGCGAGAAGATTGATTAGCTCTGACTTCGTCATCGCCTGCCCCTTATTCTTGTTCACCGCCCTTGTTCTCAAGCTTAGCCTTTAACAACGCGCCTAGACTGGTTGTTCCCGCGTTGGTTGGGCTTTCGGAAACGAAACGCTGCATTGCGGCAGTCTCCTCGGCAGCGTCTTTCGCCTTAATCGACAGGTTGATGCTGCGATTTTTGCGATCAATATTAACAATCACGGCTTCAACCTCGTCTTCTTCTTTCAACCGAGTGCGAATATCTTCCACCTTGTCGCGGGATATTTCCGACGCGCGCAAGTAACCTTCAACATCGGGCTCAATCTGAATCACGGCGCCCTTCGCATCTATCGACTTAACGATGCCCTTCACGATATGACCCTTGTCGTGATTGGTCACGAATACGCTGAACGGATCGCCGCTCATCTGCTTCACGCCCAGAGAGATACGCTCCCGCTCCACGTCAATAGCCAAAACAACGGCCTCCAACTCGTCGCCCTTCTTGTAGCTGCGCACCGCCTCTTCGCCGGTCTGAGTCCACGACAAATCGGAGAGATGCACCAGGCCATCGATACCGCCAGCCAAGCCTATAAACACGCCGAAATCAGTAATGGATTTGATCTGCCCGCTGACGCGATCACCCTTCTTGTGGTTGGCATAGAAATCGTCCCACGGATTGGCTGCGCATTGCTTCATGCCCAGTGAAATGCGGCGACGCTCCTCATCAATTTCGAGAATCATGACTTCAACTTCATCACCTAACTGGACAACCTTGGAGGGATGAACGTTTTTGTTAGTCCAATCCATTTCCGAGACGTGAACCAAACCTTCGATACCTTGCTCAATCTCAACGAACGCACCGTAATCCGTTAGGTTAGTCACCTTACCGAACAGCCGGGTGCTTTGCGGATAACGGCGCCCGAGGCCGACCCACGGGTCTTCGCCAAGCTGCTTCAGGCCCAGGGAAACGCGGTTTTTTTCTTGATCGAACTTGAGGATTTTCGCCTCTACCTCATCGCCCACCGTCAACACCTCAGACGGGTGCTTAACGCGACGCCAAGCCAGGTCGGTAATATGCAGGAGACCATCGATACCACCCAGGTCCACAAATGCGCCGTAGTCGGTAATGTTTTTGACGATACCCTTGACTACGGAACCTTCCTGCAGGCTTTCCAACAAACTTTGACGCTCTACGCCCTGGGCCGCTTCCATCACGGCGCGGCGAGATACCACCACATTATTGCGTTTGCGATCGAGTTTAATGACCTTAAACTCCATCTCTTTATTCTCGTAGGGCGTCGTATCCTTCACCGGGCGAATATCCACCAGCGAACCGGGCAAGAAAGCGCGGATACCGTTGACCATCACCGTTAAACCACCCTTGACCTTGCCGTTCACGACACCTTGTATGATCGTGCCTTTTTCAAGCGCTTCATCCAGATCAGACCATGCCGCCAGGCGCTTAGCCTTGTCGCGGGACAGCTTCGTTGAACCGAAACCGTCTTCCAGTGCATCAATCGCGACTTTGACGAAATCGCCGACCTTGACTTCAAGTTCGCCCCGATCGTTCTTGAATTCCTCGATGGGAATCAAGCTTTCGGACTTCAGTCCGGCGTTAACGATCACCATATTGGCGTCGATGGAAATCACTTCTGCCGTGATCACCTCACCCGAGCGCATCTCTTGGTGAGTTAGGCTTTCTTCGAACAGTGCGGCAAAACTTTCTGAGGATTCAGTTGCTTGAGAAACAGTAGTCATGAGGTTAGGTTAATGAGAGGGGCCCAAAATCGCAGTACTGAAATCAGGTCAGGTTAATAATTGCTTGCCCAATGGACAAGCCCCAAAACGGTCCAACTAGCGTACGAGGCGAAAATAATTCTTTATTACCAGCTCCACGACTTCGGGCAAACTTAGCTCGGTGGAATCGATCACTATAGCGTCGCTGACACTGCGCAATGGCGCTACGCTACGGGCTTGATCGCGGGCGTCACGATCCGCGATTTGAGCTG
>JBDSJK010000264.1:0-14326 GCA_039917535.1 Burkholderiales bacterium | reverse complement strand
CGAAACCCTGATGCAAGCGTTGGATGAGTTGCGCGTTAACTATGAACAGATTCGCACCGATGCAGTATTTCAGGCCGAACTGGCCCATGAGCTTAAGCATTTTGTCGGCCGTCCTAGCCCAATTTATCACTGCAAGCGTTGGTCCGACATGTTGCGCGGCGCGCAAATTTATCTCAAGCGCGAAGATCTAAATCACACCGGTGCCCACAAGGTGAACAACACCATGGGCCAAGCATTGCTAGCACGGCGCATGGGCAAACCCCGCGTGATTGCCGAAACCGGCGCGGGCCAGCACGGTGTGGCAACCGCCACAATGGCCGCGCGATTTGGCTTGGAGTGCGTGGTGTACATGGGTTCCGAGGACATCAAGCGTCAGGCGAGTAACGTCTACCGCATGAAGTTGTTGGGTGCGACGGTGGTGCCGGTGGAAAGCGGCTCGAAAACCCTGAAGGACGCGTTGAACGAAGCGATGCGCGATTGGGTCACGAACGTCGAGAATACGTTTTACATCATTGGCACCGTGGCGGGACCGCATCCTTATCCTATGATGGTGCGGGATTTCAATTCTATTGTGGGTAAAGAATGTCGTGAGCAGATGCCGGCCATGCTCGGTCGCCAGCCCGATGCGATTCTCGCCTGCGTCGGTGGCGGTTCCAACGCCATGGGAATTTTTTATGATTACATCACCGATGAAAAAGTCCGTTTAATCGGCGTGGAAGCGGGTGGTGCGGGCCTGGATTCGGGTAAACACGCCGCGCCGTTATCGGCCGGCACGCCGGGTATCTTGCACGGCAATCGTACCTACCTCATGCAGGACAAAAATGGCCAGATCATGGAAACCCACTCTATTTCCGCCGGGTTGGATTATCCTGGTGTTGGCCCCGAGCACTCGTTCTTGAAGGATTCTGGTCGCGCCGAGTATGTCGCCGTTACCGATGCCGAAGCGCTCCAGGCCTTTCACGACTTGTGCCACTTCGAGGGCATTATCCCCGCACTGGAATCCAGCCATGCAACGGCCTATGCGGCAAAGATTGCGCCGACGATGGCGAAGGACAAAATTTTGCTGGTGAATTTGTCCGGGCGCGGCGACAAAGATATGCACACCGTCGCACAAGCGTCTGGCATCACGCTATAGTTTTTGCCCAACAATAATTTTAAGAAGTGGGTATGGCACGTATTTCAAAAACATTTGCAAACTTGAAGGAACAAAGCCGCAAGGCGCTGATTCCTTTTGTGACGGCGGGTGATCCCGTGCCAGAACTGACTGTTCCTCTTATGCACGCGATGGTCAAGGCCGGCGCGGATATTATCGAACTCGGCGTACCGTTTTCCGACCCGATGGCCGATGGCCCTGCGATCCAGCGCTCTAGCGAAAGGGCGATCAAAAGTGGCGTGGGATTACAAAACGTATTGCAGTATGTGACCGAGTTTCGGCGCAGCGATGCCACTACGCCCGTGGTGCTGATGGGTTACGCTAATCCGATCGAGCACATGGGTTACGAAGTATTTGCAAGAGCGGCAAAAGCCAGTGGCGTGGACGGCGTGTTGGTCGTCGACTATCCACCGGAAGAGGGCGGGGCACTGTTTGACCAGCTAGCCAAGCAAGAATTGGCAGCGATTTGTTTGCTTGCGCCCACGTCGAACGCAGCACGGATTGCGGTGGTGGCTAAGGTCGCTCGTGGTTATGTGTATTACGTTTCACTGAAGGGCGTCACGGGTGCCGCCAACATTGATCTCGGCGAAGTTGCAGCCAAACTGCCTGCCATAAAGAATGCAACGAATTTGCCGGTCGGCGTGGGGTTTGGAATTCGTGATGCAGCGACTGCCAAGGCGGTGGCTGGAATTGCCGACGCCGTGGTGATCGGCAGTCGCATCATCCAGGAAATCGAGCAGTCGAGCCACGCCAATGTTTTGGAAAACGTTGGGAAATTATTGAGCGAGATTCGTGTTGCCATGGATAGTATCAATAAATGAGTTGGTTCAAAAAACTGCTTCCCCCGCGCATCAAGCGGGACACGGGTGCGGTAAAAAAGAACACGGTGCCCGAAGGGCTGTGGAGTAAATGTACGTCCTGTGATTCGGTGCTCTATCGGGCCGATCTAGAGAAAAATATAAACGTTGGCCCTAAATGTAACCACCACAAGCGCATCAGTGGCCGGGCACGGCTTGAACTATTGCTCGATGAGGAAACGTGCTTTGAGATCGGCGCCGACGTTTCGCCGCTTGACAGCTTGAAGTTCAAGGACAGCAGGAAATATTCCGAGCGCCTCGATGAAGCGCAAAAAACAACGGGCGAGACCGACGCACTGGTCGTTCTGCAGGGGACAATGAAAACCATTCCCGTTGTGGCTGCGGCATTTGAGTTTGAGTTCATGGGTGGCTCCATGGGGGCGGTTGTCGGCGAGCGTTTTGCCCAAGGCGTTGAGGCGTCCATTGAGCAGAGTTTCCCTTTTATTTGCTTTTCGGCCAGCGGGGGCGCACGCATGCAGGAAGGGTTGTTCTCGCTGATGCAAATGGCCAAGACCAGCGCGGCGCTAGCCCGTTTAGGCGAAGCCAAGCTACCTTACATTTCCATCTTGACGGATCCGACCATGGGTGGCGTGTCCGCTAGCTTCGCCATGTTAGGTGACATCATCATCGCCGAGCCCGGCGCGCTGATCGGTTTTGCGGGACCTCGGGTGATCGAGCAAACGGTTCGGGAAACCTTGCCGGACGGTTTTCAACGCGCGGAATTTTTGCTGGAAAAGGGCGCCATCGATATGATCATGGATCGCCGCGAAATGCGTGATCGACTCGCAAGCCTGCTTGCAATGATGACGCGGCAACCGGCACTGACCTAGCCGTATGTTGCAAAACTACTGCGCTTGCCTATCCAGCGTTGCGAAAGTCAGAAAAATGCTCACGTACTTACGTGCACATTCCGCTTTTCCTGGCTTTCGCGCCTCGTCTAGTCTGCGCTCGTTACGTTTTTCAACACACTGCCAATAGTGCTTTAAGCCACCGTTGTTGCCCTCGACACTTGCCGACTGGCTCGCCCATCTCGAAAGTCTGCACCCAAAAAGCATCGCGCTGGGCTTGGATCGTGTCAACCAGGTCAAGGATAGGCTTGATCTTGCTACACCCTTCACAATAATCACCGTCGGCGGTACCAATGGCAAAGGCTCCACCTGCGCCATGCTGGAGCGGATTCTAAATGTCGCGGGCTATCGCACAGGGCTGTACACCTCACCGCATTTACTGCGTTACAACGAACGGGTTCGCATCAATTGTGAGCAAGCCTCGGACGATTTATTGTGCGAGGCGTTTAGTGCCGTTGAAGCCGTGCGAGGCGATGTTCCGCTGACGTATTTCGAGTTCGGTACGCTGGCAGCGATCTGGCTGTTTGCCCGCGAGATCATTGATATTGCCATCTTAGAAGTCGGGCTGGGGGGACGCCTCGATGCGGTCAATGCCCTCGATGCGGACTGCGCCATCGTGGTGAGCATTGGTTTGGATCACACCGATTATCTCGGCAAAACGCTAGAGTCCATCGCGAATGAAAAAGCGCATATTTATCGCGCTAACAAGCCCGCGATTTTTGCCGATCGCGAAGCGCCAACAGCACTGGTCGACCATGCGCGCGCAATTAATGCCAATTTACAACTATTTGCCCGGGATTTTGGTTTTGAAACACAAGATACTCAATGGCAATTTTGGGGGCGACGCGGCAAACATCACGGCTTGCCTTATCCCGCGCTGCGCGGACGTCAACAACTCCATAACGCCAGTGCGGCGCTAGCGGCCCTCGACGAAATTAAAGCGTTGTTCCCCGTCGCATTGCAGCACATCAAACGTGGCCTGCTCGAGGTCGAGTTGCCGGGTCGTTTTCAAGTGCTGCCCGGTCAGCCAACCATCATACTGGATGTTGCCCATAATCCGCCCGCTGTTACGGTGCTCGCGGAGCAATTGCGCAGCATGGGTCGTTTCGCTCGCACCCACGCGGTGTTCGGCATGTTGAAAGATAAAGATATTGCCAGTGTCGTCGCGATTATGAAAGATCTTGTTCATACCTGGCATCTGGGCTCAATCGAAGCCCCCCGGGGTGCAAGTGCTACGGATCTGCTTGCCCATCTCACTGCGCAGCAGCGTGATACCGACGCTACGTGTTATGCGTCTATTGGTTTAGCCTACGATGCGGCCTGTCGTCAAGCTAAGCAAAATGATAGAATCATTGTCTTTGGTTCCTTTTTTACCGTTGCGGAAGCAATGAAACGCAAGCCCATCTAATGCATGGCTCCTATGCCCCCACCCATCGGTGACGACGAACTCAAACTTAAGCAGCGTGCACGACGGCGGCTGATCGGCGCGGTTGCACTGGTATTGACCCTTATCGTGATCTTACCGATGCTGCTTGATCGTGCCCCTAAACCCAGTGGCGGCGAGATGGAAGTGCATATCCCCACCACCGAGCCGGTGAAAGCGAATCCGGATCCCATACCCGCACCCGCCGAGGCAATCGAACCTGTTACAAAACCAACGCCACTTGAGGCAGCCCCTCCACAGCCAGAACCGGCTGTGGAGAAACAGCCCGAGCCTATCACAATTACGCCTCAACCGATGGTCTCCAAGCCTGAGCCCGCTACCGCCGCGAGTCCAACCGACGGCCTTGTGTATTTTGTTCAAGTGGGGGTTTTTTCTAAGGCCGGTAACGCGAAGGCCGTGCGCGCCAAACTGGTCAAGAATCGCATCAAAAAAGTCAATCAGGACACCATCAAGACAGCAAAGGGCAGCCAGGCACGAGTGCGAGTAGGCCCGTTTGCGAGCCGCGCCGATGCGGAAAGTGTCTTAGAAAAAGTGAAGCGCAGCGGCGAAAAATCTGCTGTTATAACCAGCCAAAAGAGGGCTCACTGAATGGCGCGGGTGAGTTTCCGATGACTATTTTCGACTATGTCGTGATCGCCATCGTGGGTGTGTCCACCGTGCTCGGCGTCATGCGTGGCGCGGTGAAGGAAGTCTTTTCACTGGCTGGGTGGGTCATTGCATTTATTGTCGCCAAGGCGTTGAGCGTTCAACTCAGCCCACTGCTTGAGTCGATGTTTAGCAATAGCTCATTGCGCTTACTGGTTGCCTTTGTGTTGTTGTTTGTTGTGACATTGATTGCGGTTGGAATCATCGGATACGTGCTTACAACCTTGCTTAAAAAAATTGGCCTCGGCCCGATAGACCGCGCGCTGGGTTCGGCGATCGGGTTGACCCGCGGCCTGTTGATCATGCTCGTTTTAGTTGTCCTCGGTGGTATGACGGCGCTGCCGCAACAAAAAGACTGGCGTCACGCGCTGACCAGTTCCTGGTTTGAAAAACTCGCAACGGCGGTGACGCCATGGTTGCCAGAGGCGATGGTCAAGCGCATTCATTTCGCGCGGACGCGGGCGTAACGATTATGAAAAACTTTAGGTAACCGAGCATGTGCGGAATTATCGGAATCGTCGGAAAAGGCGCAGTTAATCAGCTGCTCTACGATGGCCTGCAGGTGCTGCAACATCGCGGCCAAGATGCGGCGGGCATCGTGACTGGTAGCGGCAACACCTTCAACATGCACAAGGGTGGCGGACTGGTGCGCGACGTGTTTCGAACCCGTGACATGCGTTCGCTGGTTGGCAATATGGGCATCGGCCATTGCCGCTATCCGACCGCCGGATCGGCGTGGTCTTTCGCGGAAGCGCAGCCGTTCTACGTGAATTCACCCTTTGGTATTGTATTAGGTCACAACGGCAATCTGACCAATACCGAGGAACTCCGCCAGGAATTATTCCGTGAAGATTTGCGCCATGTGAATACCAGTTCTGATTCCGAGGTGCTGCTCAACGTTCTCGCCCATGAACTCCAGGACGCCGCCGCCGGCTATCGACTGAAGCCTGAGGCGATTTTCTCGGCGGTGGCGGGCGTGCATCGTCGCTGTCGTGGCGCCTATGCCGTGGTGGCCATGATCGCCGGTTACGGTTTGCTTGCGTTCCGCGACCCGTTTGGCATTCGCCCCTTGGTGATCGGCTACAACGATAGCGCCCAAGGGCGCGAGTACATCCTTGCGTCTGAGAGCGTGGCGCTGGATACCCTGGGCTTTCAGTTGCTACGCGATGTCGAGCCGGGCGAAGCGATTTACATTGACGAAGGCGCGCGTTTTGCCAGCCGCCAGTGCGCGCCTAAGGCGCTTCATCATCCGTGTATTTTTGAGTATGTGTATCTGGCGCGCCCTGATTCGGTGATCGATGGGATTTCCGTTTACGAAACCCGTCTACACATGGGTGAACGCCTCGCGGATAAAATCAAACGCATCGCGCCTGATCTCGATGCGGACATCGTGATCCCCATTCCCGACACGAGCCGCCCCAGCGCCATGCAGCTCGCAACGCGGCTGGGCTTGCCCTATCGCGAAGGCTTCATCAAGAATCGCTACATTGGCCGCACCTTCATCATGCCCGGCCAATCGGAGCGGCGAAAATCCGTGCGGCAAAAGCTCAACGCCATCACCATGGAATTCAAAGACCGCAGCGTCTTGCTGGTTGACGATTCCATCGTGCGCGGCACCACCAGTCGCGAGATTGTGCAAATGGCGCGAGATTGCGGTGCGCGAAAAGTTTATTTCGCCAGCGCCTCGCCACCGGTGCGTTACCCTAATGTGTATGGCATCGACATGCCGAGCAAACACGAGTTCATTGCGACGGGAAGAACCGATGAGGAAATCGCAAGGGAAATCGGCGCCGATGCCGTGTTCTACCAAGATCTGCCCGCTTTGATCGATGCGGTGCGCGCCGGTAATCCGAGTATCACCCATTTTGATACGTCGTGTTTTGATGGCCAGTACATCACTGGCGATGTCACGTCGCAATACCTGGCCGACCTGGAGGAGAATAGGGCCAACGGCGAGCGCAACCTAAAAACTCGGCTCTCGTCATTTCAGTTGGATTTGGGCTTGACCACCGTTGACTAAACGGAAAGTCGGCCCGCCAGTAGCAACAAACGTCTTAAACTAACCGCTTTATTGGAGATAGCAAATGGAACATAAACTCCCCGATCTACCCTATGCAATGGATGCCCTGCAGCCGCATATTTCCAAAGAAACCTTGGAATTTCACTACGGCAAACATCATCAAACCTACGTCACCAATCTCAACAATCTCATCAAGGGCACCGAGTTCGAGGACCTGTCCCTTGAAGACATCGTCAAGAAATCAGCCGGTGGCATATTTAACAATGCGGCCCAGGTTTGGAATCACACCTTTTATTGGTTCGGACTAAAGCCCCATGGTGGCGGGCAGCCCGCAGGTGCCTTGGCCGATGCCATCAATAAAAAATTTGGTTCCTTCGACGAATTCAAAAAGCAATTTACGCAAACCTGCGTAACGACTTTTGGTTCAGGCTGGGGGTGGTTGGTGAAAAATGCCGACGGCTCCATCGAGTTGATGAGCACGTCGAACGCGCAAACGCCGATGACTTCCGGCAAGACCGCTCTCATGACCTGCGACGTGTGGGAACATGCTTACTACGTCGATTATCGCAACGCGCGCCCGAAATATGTCGAAGCATTCTGGAATCTCGTAAACTGGGATTTCGTCGCTAAGAACTTCGGTTGAAACGTTAGATAAAAACGCAACACAATAGGGCCGCGCCGTTGCGGCCCTTTTTATTGGCACCATTGCCAGCACCCACAACCAGGGTGCCTCGTGGCCAAGCATAGCTGGAGAGCCGCGCTGGGGGCGGATTCTGGCGATGCATCGAAAGACGGCACGATGAATTTTGGGTAATATATTTGCTATGAACCGCATCATGAAATCGGTCATCGTCTGTTGCACAATCTTGCTTTCAGCCGATTACGAAAGTGTACGTGCCGATACGCAGTCAGCCCACGCCGCTTACGAACACGGCGAATTTCAAGCTGCGTTCAGTGAATATCAAGCGCTCGCCGAGCAAGGCGACTCTACGGCGCAAGCCAGTCTGGGCGCATTGTACGAAGGCGGAGAGGGCGTCGCGAAGGATTTAGCGAAGGCCCGTTACTGGTACGAACAATCGGCGCAACAAGGCAACGATAATGGACAGTATCGTCTCGGCAGTCTTTACTTTGTAGGGACAGGTGTCGAGCGCGATATGGTCACCGCGTGCACATGGTTTAGCCTCGCGACGTATCAAGGCCACGGCGCAGCACGCAACAGCATGCAATTCTGCGCTCGTGATCTCAACGAGAAACAGCGCAACGAATACTTCGAACGCGCTCAGGCTTGGTTAGCGGCGCGGCGGAAAAAGTAATTTACGCTGCTTTTTTGGGACGCTTCGTTTCTTCCAGTGCCGCCTTGACTTCTTGGCGCATGAGTTTGCGAATGTCTTCCGTCACGTCGGACGATAGCTCGACACATTCCCGCAACGCTTGATTGGTCGGGGGGTGATAACCCACGCCCTGTGCTTGACTAGCTTGCGAAATGAGTCCAGTACGAGCGCGTCGATCAATATAGTGATGCGCGTTTTCTCCACTCGGAGGCGATTGAGAAACTCAAACTCCGTTGCATATAATCAAGCGGCGCGCTCAGTAAGCCCGTGCAGGGTGCACATCGCGCACACGGATGCATTACTGAGCCCGGTAGATACGTCTTACCCGTCAAGCAGCGCGAACGTCGGGATGGGTCAAGATCACATTTAGCCAGGTGCACCCAGGGTCGTGGCGAGGGCACGGCTAGAGTCCGCATCCTGCTTGGCTTTCACGGCATCATATTCTGCGGGTAGCCAGCCTTGCAGATTCTCCAGGGCAATTAACATCAGCGCTCGAATCCAGGTGTCTCGCTCATTGAGGCACGGAATCAAGTGGAAATCTTTGCCGCCCGCTTTGAGAAAATCGGCGCGGCCTTCCATGCCGATTTCTTCCAAGGTTTCCAAGCAATCACTGGTGAAACCGGGGCAGACGACGTCTACTCGCTTCAAGCCGCCTTTGGCTAATTTTTTCAACGTGGGCGCAGTGTAGGGTTCTAGCCATTTTGCTTTACCAAAGCGCGATTGGAAGGTGACTAGGTATTGCTCTTTGGTCAGTCCCAACGCCTCGCCCAACAGACGTCCCGTTTTGTGGCACTCGCAGTGATACGGATCGCCCTTGTCGAGGCTGAAGCGCGGCAGGCCATGAAAACTCATGACTAGCTTGTCGCCGCGGCCGTTTTTGTTCCAATAATCGTGGAGGTTTTGCGCCAGGGCGGTGATGTAACCGGGATGATCGTGGTAGTGGCGCACACTGCGAATCGCCGGTTGATTGCGCCAGGTCTTCAGTTCCGCGCATACGGCGTCAAAGCCCGTCGCCGTGGTGCTGGCGGCGTATTGCGGGTAAAGCGGCAGCAGCAAAATGCGATCGCAAAATTGCTCGCGCAATTTTGCCAGCGCCGAGGTAATGGTCGGGTTGCCATAGCGCATGCCGTATTCCACCACCACGGGTGCGCTGGTGCGCTCGCGAAAGTAGCCGCGCAACAGTTGCGTCTGGCGATGGGTGATCACCCTTAGCGGTGAGCCCTCCTTGGTCCAAATTTTTGCGTATTTCGCGGCGGATTTCGCCGGTCGGGTGCGCAGAATAATACCGTGCAGAATCGGCAGCCAGGCCAAGCGTGGAATTTCCACCACTCGTGGATCGCTCAGAAATTCGCGTAAATACCTCCGCGTTGCGGCAGGCGTCGGCTCATCCGGCGTGCCGAGGTTGATGAGCAGAATGCCGATTTTCGAGACTGTACCGTGGGTGTAGGTGGGTTCGGGCATTTGTGTAGAGCTAAACAAGAAAATATGACGGGCGACAGAGCTTCATGGTCGCTGAAGCCTACAGCCTTAATGTTGCGACAACGCGCTGGAAAGCAACTTCGCGGTCACATCGACGATGGGAATCACGTGCTCGTAGGCCATGCGCGTGGGCCCGATGACGCCGACGCTGCCGACGATTTGGCCGTCGATTTCGTAGGGTGCGGTCACGACGCTGCATTCGTCCAGCGGCACCACGCCGGATTCTCCGCCGATAAAAATTTTCACGCCGGGTGCCCGTTGGCTGTCGTCCAAAATTTGCAACAACTGGGTTTTTTGCTCGAACACTTCGAACAGTTTGCGCAGATTGGACACGTTCGATGACAAATCTTCCACGCGCAACAAATTGCTTTCGCCGGACAGGATGTAAGCATCGCGCGGCTCCGCCATGGTGTCGCTGCCGGCGGCGAGCATGGCCTGCATGAGTTGTGACATATCGCGGTGCAGTTGCTCCAACTCGGTTTTTACTTTGCGCCGCATCTCGTCAAACGTCGAGCCGACATAATGCTGATTGAGATAATTAGCCGCTTGGGTGAGTTCGCTCGGAGAATAGTGATGGTCGGTGCGAACGACGCGATTTTGCACATCGCCGTCGCTGGTCACCATGATCAGCAACACGCGCTTATCCGACAGGCTCAAAAACTCCAGGTGTTTGAGCGCGTGGCTGCGGCGCTTGGGCGTCATCACGATGCCGGCGAATTTAGTGAGATCGGAAAGCATCTGCGAAGCGGAGGCCACCAGGCGCTGCGGATCGGCGGGATTAAGCTGGCCCTCAAGCTGATTTACCTGGCCCTGTTCTAGCGGCGTGATGATCAGCAACGTATCGACAAAAAAACGGTAGCCGCGCGGCGTGGGAATGCGGCCGGCCGAGGTATGCGGACTGGCGATAAAGCCCAACTCTTCCAGGTCCGCCATGATGTTGCGGATCGACGCGGGCGATAGTTCCAGGCCGGAAAATTTCGCCAGCGCGCGAGAACCCACGGGCTGGCCATCGCTGATGTAACGTTCCACCAGGAATTTGAGCAGGATTTGCGCGCGGTCGTTTAGCATGGGCCTATTCTAGCAAAATAACCTCCTTAGGTTTCGCACTGGCTTATTTAAGGGTGTCGCCAACACGCCCGACCAGCCTTGATCCTGGCGGCATATGTTCCAAGAGCCGCCCCCGGATTACCTCGTGGCGAGGTTCATTTTTTAATCCGCTTTGTCAATTCGCAAGCATTGTGATTTAATCGAGCCATGGGGAAAAAATTCAAGAGAATCGGGGTTATTGGCAAATTCGATAGCCCGAATCTGAGCCGGCCTTTGGCCCAGGTCATCACTTTTTTGGTGAGGCTGGGTCACAGCGTCGTGGTCGACAGCCGCTCCGCCACACAGCTTGAACCCCATACGCTTAAAGTTGCCGATCTCGATAAGATGGGCGGTCTGGTGGATTTGCTGCTGGTGTTAGGCGGCGACGGTACGTTGCTGTCCGTCGCGCGCACCCTCACGCCTCATAAAATTCCGCTGATTGGCATCAACTTGGGCCGGCTGGGTTTTCTGACCGACATCCCCGCCGACCGTATCGAAGCCACGCTGACTCCCATGCTGGCCGGTGAATACCAACAGGAAGAGCGGCTGTTGCTCAACGCGACGGTGGTGCGCAAGCGCAAGCAAGTTTTCAGTACGCTAGCGTTGAACGATGTGGTGTTAAGCCGCGGCGCCATGGGCAGCATGATCGAGTTCGAGGTCTATGTGGACGGGCAGTTTGCCTACAACCTGCGCTCCGATGGTGTGATCGTCGCCACCCCCACGGGCTCGACGGCTTACTCGTTGTCGAGCGGCGGGCCGATTCTGCATCCGTCGCTGCCCGCGCTAGGTTTAGTCCCGATTTCGCCCCACACGCTGTCAAACCGGCCGATCGTCATTCCCAGCACGTCGACGGTGGACATCGTGCTCATACGCGGGCCGAACGCGCGGGTGAATTTCGACGTGCAATCCCATTTCGAGCTAGAGCCCGACGACCGCGTCACGGTCAAAGCCCACGACGATCCGATTTGCTTGTTACATCCTAAAACCTACAACTATTACGCCATGCTGCGCGAGAAATTGCATTGGAGCGCCAAGTTGTAACGCTGGCTGCGCTTGCCTGTTAGTCATACATAAGCCATGCTGATCAATCTTTCCATCCGCGATTTTGTCATCGTAGATACCCTTGAACTTTCCTTTCAACCGGGGTTTACCGTGCTCACCGGCGAGACCGGCGCGGGCAAGTCGATTCTGATTGATGCGCTGAATCTTGTGCTCGGCGAACGCGCCGATCCGAGCGTCGTTCGTCAAGGCAAAGCGCGCGCGGAAATTGCCGCGGAGTTTGCCGTCAGCGAGTTGCAGGATGTCCGTGCGTGGTTGCGGGATAGCGATCTCGCCGCAGATGAAGACATTTGCCTAATACGCCGTGTGATCGAGTCTGCGGGCCGCTCGCGCGCGTACATCAATGGCCGTCCCGCAACGGTGCAACAATTGCGTGAACTAGGCGACCGGTTGGTGGCGGTTCATGGCCAGTTCGCCCATCAAGCATTGCTGCAAGCGAAGGCGCAACGGCAGCTGTTGGATGATTTCGCCGGCATGGACGACGTGGCCCGCTCGGTCGCGCAAGCTTTTGACGCTTGGCAATCGATTAAAAAGCAACGTATCCAATGGCAGACCCATGCCGCCGCGCTGGAACAAGAACGCGCGGTGCTAGAGGCGCAACATCAAGAGTTGACGCGACTCGTATTTTCTTCAGAAGCGTGGCACGAAACCTTGGCCGAACACAGCCGCTTGACCCACGCGGCAAGCTTGATTGAAGGGGTGCAGGCGGCGCAAGCGGCGCTGGATGAATCCGACAACGCCTTACTGCCGCAGGTGAGTGCCGTGACAGAACGGCTGCGGACGCTGATGGATTTTGATCCCGAGTTGAAAGAAGTGATCGACTTGCTCGAGCCCGCCGCGGTGCAATTGCAAGAAGGCGTCTACGCACTGCGACATTACGCGCGACGGCTCGACATTGACCCCGCGCGGCTCAAAGAAGTGGAAGCGCGCATGGAGCAGGTTTACGACACAGCGCGCAAGTATCGTGTTCCACCGGCTGAGCTGAGCGACCTCTTGCAACGCTGTGAGTCGCGTTTAAACGAGTTCGACGGTACGGGCGGCATTGAGGGGCTGCTTGAGCAAGAGCAAGCTGCCGAAGCGGAATATCGGAAAGTGGCTATTGCATTGACCGCCGGTCGCACCAAGGCTGCCAAGACGCTGTCGCAAAAAGTCTCGACGGCGATGCAAACCCTCGCCATGCAGGGTGGAAAATTCGTCGTAGAATTGCTGCCGCGCGCGGAACCGAGCGGGCAGGGCATGGAGCAAATCGATTTCCAGGTCGCGGGCCACGGCGGCATGCCGCCGGGGGCGATCGATAAAGTGGCATCGGGCGGCGAACTGTCGCGCATCGGCCTCGCGCTGCAAGTGGTGATGAGCAAAGTCGCGCGGGTGCCGACGCTGATCTTCGACGAAGTCGATGCAGGTATCGGTGGTGGTGTTGCGGAAATTGTCGGTAAGCTGTTACGGGAGCTGGGCGGCCGTCATCAGGTGATGTGCGTGACCCATTTGCCGCAAGTTGCTGCCCAGAGTCAGCAGCATTGGAGCGTGACAAAGAAGACGCTGAAGTCCTTGACTACCAGCGCAATCCATATATTGGACAAATCCAATCGCGTCGAGGAAATTGCGCGCATGCTCGGTGGCGTTCAAATCACTGCGGCCACGCGCAAACACGCGGCGGAACTTCTCGCTTCGCAAATCTAGCGTTGCCGTACTTTTGGTTTTTTGGGGTCGTCTCAGAAAATGGAAAATAAAGTACGCTAAGTTGCTGGCAACGGTCGCAACGGCCTGAACTTTCCCGCGCCGACCTTGGCACTGCTGCGCCAGAGATAGTCGCCGGTTTGGTTGATATGCTCGCAGTCCAGCGGCGACAGGTACTGCAACAGCGCGCTTTCGTCTCCCTGACCGTGGTCGCGCAGGGCCTTCGCGGCCCGTTCCAAGTAGACCGTGTTCCACAGCACGATGGCCGCCGTCACCAGGTTGAGGCCGCTGGCGCGGTAGCGCTGCTGCTCGAATCCCCGGTCACGGATTTCGCCCAGCCGGTGAAGAACACAGCTCTGGCTAGTGCGTTGCGCGCCTCGCCCTTGTTCAGCCCGGCGTGAACGCGGCGGCGCAACTCCACGCTTTGCAGCCAGCCCAGGATAAATAGCGTGCGCTCGATGCGGCCCAGCTTGTGCAGCGTCACCGTCAAGCCGTTCTGCCGAGGATAGCTGCCAAGCTTGCGCAGCATCAACGAGGCCGTCACAGTGCCTTGCTTGATCGAGGTGGCCAGCCGCAGAATTTCATCCCAATGGTCGCGGACGTGGAGTTGACCCGTTTCCACGGACAGTTTGAGCTTCTTCAAAGAAGCTCATTGATGACGTGATTTTCGCTATTGATTTTCAATTCATGGTGTTTCCTTTCGAAGTTATTGGGTGATTGGTAATTC
>JBDSJK010000263.1:0-7388 GCA_039917535.1 Burkholderiales bacterium | reverse complement strand
CCCGCCACGGTCATGTTGTCAATTAAGATAGAGCCACAGAGTTTTGAGCCGCGCACGATGACGTCATTACCGACGGCGACGATGCCTTTGAACATGTCTTTAAGATTGCCGGCGATGGTGATTTCTTCGACCGGATATTGGATCTCACCACCTTCCACCCAATAGCCTGACGCGCCGCGTGAATAGTCGCCGGTGACCATGTTGATGCCGTGGCCAAGCAATTCCGTGACCAACAGGCCGCGTCCCATTTGCTTAAGCAGTGCATTGAAGTCTTGGCCCGTGTCGGGGACGATGAGGTTGTGGTTGCCGCCAGAGTTGGCGGTGGTCTGCATGCCTAGTTTACGGGCGGAATAGCTGCCGAGAAAATAGCCTTCCAGCACGCCATCTTTAATGACATCCCGATCGCGTGTGGCCACACCTTCCGCATCGAAACGAGCGGAGGCGAAGGCTTTTTTGAGGTGCGGCGCTTCGCGGATTTGTAAGAAGCTCGGAAAAATTTGTTGTCCTAAGCTGTCGAGCAAGAATGAAGATTTGCGATACAAACTACCGCCACTGACGGCGCTGACGAAATGACCGATCAGGCCTTGCGCGATGGGCTGTTCAAACAATACGGGGCAATCCAGGGTTTTCAGTTTGCGGCCATTTAAGCGGCGAATGGCGCGTTCGCCCGCGATGCGACCGACACTTTCAATATCGCCTAGATCCGCGTAATCGCGGGCCGTGGTGTACCAATCATCACGCTGCATGATGTCACCGTCGGAGGCGATCACCGAGCAGCTCACGCCTTGCCGCGAAGTGGGATAGCCGCCAATAAAACCCGAACTATTGCCGTAGCAAAAATGCGCGTCTTGGGTGGATACGGAGGCGCCGTCAGAATTGTCGATTCGTCTGTCTACCGCCAGCCCGGCGGCTTCCGCGCGCTTGCCCAGTTCTATGGATTGCTCGACGCTGATGCCCCAGGGATGGTAAAGGTCGAGGTCGGGAAATGGACCTTTCGCCAGCAAGGCGGCATCGGCCAACCCGGAGAATTCGTCCTGCGCAGTGTGCTTGGCTATGCTGCAGGCTTTTTCCAGCGTGTCGCGCATGGCCGCTGGGCTTAGGTCGGACGAGCCGGCGTGGCCCTTTTGTTTGCCAAAAAATACTGTAATAGACAGCCCTTTATCACGATGATATTCAATGGTTTCCACCTCATTCATACGTACGTTAACGCTGTGGCCCACGCCTTCGGAGACTTCCGCTTCGGCGGCGGAGGCGCCCCGCTCCTTGGCTAATTTGAGCAAATCTGTAGTTAATTGCTGCAATTCAGCGGCGGAATAGGAGAAACCAGAAGCCTGTTTTTTAATTGCGGACATGATTTAATTTCTTGCTATAGCTGATTGATGTATCATAGTAATTTAAAGGATGCTCGACTTTGAATCAAACGCTGGATACGGCCATAAGCACGCCTCTAAGCAAGACCCAGCGCAAAAAAGCGATGTTGGGTCTACAGGCGCTGGGTCAGGCGCTCATCGAACTGAATGAAGCCCAACTCAAGGGCCTCGAATTGCCGGACGACCTAGCCGCTGCCATTCAAGAGATGAAGCGCACCAAAACCCACGAGGGTAAGCGGCGACAACTGCAGTATATAGGACGAATCATGCGGCAGGTAGACGCAGAGCCGATCGCCGTGAAACTAGAACAGCTAAAACAGCCCGGGCGGCAAGAGATTGCGCGGCTACATCGCGTGGAACAGTGGCGGGAACGTCTACTCAACGACGCCAACGGGTTTACCGCACTTCAAGCGCTGAAACCGGGGGTGGATATGGCGAAGCTGCAGAAACTGGTGGCCACGGTAAAGGCCGAAGCGGCACAAGCCCGGCCACCGAAGGCGTTTCGTGACCTGTTTCGCGAACTAGCGGTTTGTCTGGACGATTAGAATTGAGGAATTCGGCAGGATGAGTAACGAGTTTGATGCGGTCAAGATTGGACTGTTGACCATAAGCGACCGTGCATCGAAAGGAATTTACCAAGACGAGGGCATTCCAGCGCTACAGGCTTGGGTGCAACAGGTATTGCTCAATCCCGTTGAATTTGTGACGCGGGTGATACCTGACGAACAGAAGTTAATCGAGGCAGCGCTAAAAGAGTTTGTAGACCAGGATCAATGCGCCTTGGTGCTCACGACCGGCGGAACGGGTCCCGCGCCACGCGACCTGACGCCCGAGGCAACGCTGGCGGTGGCGGATCGTGTAATGGAAGGTTTCGGTGAAGCCATGCGCGCGAACAATTTGAAATATGTACCCACGGCTATCCTGTCGCGACAGGTGGCTGTTATCCGCAAGCAATCGTTGATCGTTAACATGCCGGGACAGCCAAAGGCAATTAAAGAAACACTGGACGGGATTTTCGCGGCGGTTCCCTACTGCGTCGACTTGATCGGCGGACCTTATATCGAAACCCGCGAAGAATACCTCAAGGCGTTTAGGCCCAAATCGGCTATCAGACAAAAGGCCTTGTGAATGAATCGAGTTTTGGCTTCACTCGCTTTGCTGCTGCCCTTGATAAGTTGGACAGCACACGCTGATCAAGCCGACGCGGCGGCACAAATCAACGCCGCGGAATTATTGCTAAAACGCGCTGCGGAACAAAAGGCCCTATGGACGTCTGCACAAGAAGCCTTGATTGAAGCGAAAAAATACTATGCAGACGCTAAGTATACGCAGGTAAGTGAGGCGGCGACGCGAGCCGGTGAGTTGGCAAATTTGGGTATCGGGCAAACCCGTTACCCGTTGTTTTCTGAATGAGGTTGCCGATGGTTAAGCTTTCGATGTCACGTCATTTTCTTTTTGGATTCATGGGTTTTTTTCTGTTGACCGCGGCGACCGTTGCCACCGCCGATGTCTACAAATGGGTTGATAAAGACGGTAAGGTTCATTATTCCGACCAACCTACGACGGCCGACGCAAAGAAGCTCGGAGCAAAGAGCCGCGATGCGGTCAGCGCGACTCGTGCAAATTCCGATGGAACTGCAGCTAAAGCGCCCGCGTCGATTGCCGATCAGGAAATGGAATTCCGTAAACGCAAAATGGAAAAAGAAGAGTCTGAGAAAAAAGCGCTTGTGGCTGAGCAGGATGCGAAGAAAAAGCTAAGTTATTGCAACAACCTGCGCGGCGAGCTGCAATCCTATGACGATGGGGTTCGCATAGTGCGCCATAGCGACAAAGGTGAGCGCATTTTCTTGGATGACGCCGAACGAGCCAAGTCAAAAACCCACGCTCAGGAGCGATTTACGAAAGAATGCAAGTAAGATGGTAACAGACAAAGTGGCTGGCTTTGTCACTGTACCATCCCATAACAATGACGGTTAACAGCGCTGCTGCGTTAGCAAGCAACTCTTAACGCCCTGGATATAACAATGGCTTCATTCCCTGGACGTCCGGCGGGTTTCACCAATCCGCCCCTGCAAAATCTTGAACGCGCGCATGCGTGGCTCGACACCTTACCGAGCGAGGATTTGCATGCGGCACGTAAGCATACCCTGCAAGTCATGGAAACTTTCTCCCAATCTCGTGAGTTGCTGACCGTGGACGGCATCACTACTTTGTTGCATTTGGACGAAGGTTGTCAACCCGTTTTAGTGGGTATTCTGCGCGAATTTTTACAAAACCCAAGCCTCGATACAGGTGACGGCGTAGAAGTATGTCGCGACATGGATCGCATTTATGGCGAACTTCTCAATGCCTATGCGCGGTTCGTGCGCGTGTATCACGAGACGCGAACCAGCGTAAAACAAATCGCACAATTCATGGCGTTAGTCATGGGCCGTGGCTTCTTCTCGCTGGGGCAACGTGCCAAATGGAATTTCTTCCGCCAACAGATAATGGATCAAGAAGCGTGGAAAACCGGTCATGGATTGTACCGTTTTGCCGAACAGGATGGGCTCCTCAGCACACGTTTTTCGCTCTATGTTAGGCCATACGAAATTATCAGTGCACCGGGCGCACTGTATGTCCGCGCCATGATGCTCGACACCTTGAGCAGCGGAAACCTTAGTGCCGAAAAAATCGAGACCGCGGATTACTGGCTCACGACCTGGAGCACCCAAATGACGCCCGATCTCGGCTACGTGGTCGATAAACATTGTTACTCGACGAATCTTGCCTCCAGCCACGGCGCGCGGCGGACTTTGGCACCCAAAACCCATGAGGACAATCGCTTCTTCCCTACTGATCACTTAGCAATCGAGATTCAACGCACCAGGGAGCGCCTGCGAGAAGGTGAGATTCAGTTTGATCGCGGCATCATTCCGCAACAGCCGGTGGCCACTTATCTGTCCTTGCTAGATACGCTGGAACAGCTTTGGGCGCCAACGGCTATTGCGCAAGATCAACGCAACCAGCGGCGTGTGGCGATCAGCAATGAGAGTGTCCAAGCGGTTCGCGGTCTGAACGGCCTGTGCGAAAGCGCGCGGCAAGACTACGAACGGGCCCACGGGCCTATGGACCTCAATCGCGGCCTATCGCGGGATGAAGAAATGGATCTGCAGGTTTACGGATTTATCACCGAGCGTACCCGCAGCAAGCTGCGCTCGCGGCCTTTGGATGCAACTCAACCTATTCCCGCCGTGGAAATGTGGCAGTTGCGCGATGAAAGTGTCAATGGTTACGGCGTCTCTTTCCCCAGCACTCAGTATCGCGATCTAAAGCTGGGCGCGCTGGTTGGACTCAAGCGTCGCCGTGCAGAACGTTGGGTAGTCGGCACCGTCACTCGATTGCAAAACAAAAAAGCGCCCGATGAGAGTTTTTCCGGTATCGAGATTTTTTCTCACTCGCCGGTGATCGTCATCGTCAATGAAGATACCTCCGGCAACTTAGCTGAAACCAGCCGTTCTACCTGGGGATTATTTATACCAGGCGACAAACAAGCGGACCGCAAAGATAGCCTCATCATCGACGGCGCGCTGTATGCAACCAAGAAGCATATCTTGATGAGCGCGCGCAATGTGCGCTACATTATTCGCTTGGACAAAGTATTGCGTTCGGGCGATGGATGGCATCGCATCGAATTCGATGTGGTCGGCAAGAAAGAAACCAAGCCGGAATAGTTTTGTTATGACCTGCTGTGTAGACTACAGGCCTTAACCGTGCGCCTTGGCAACAAACCTGTTTGGTAATGAGTATTCGCCAATACCTCAAGCGCTCCAGAAATCAAACTACAGAACTACGCGCCATACTTTTAGAGCAGGCGAATCCGTGATAGTCTTCACTTCGCGCGGCACATGGGGAGATGCCACGCTTAGGCAAATAACTAGCGTCAAACAATGGAAAATTATCTGCTGATGGTCGTCGGTGCGGCGCTCGTCGACAATGTTTTGTTGATCAAACTGTTCGGTTTCGGCCCGTTGTTAGGCGGCGCGCGCCGCTTGGAAACCGCCTTGAACATAGGCCTCGTCGCCACGTTCAATCTCACCCTGTTGAGCGGTATCTGTTACCTCATCAATGAATATATCTTGGTTCGCTACGAAGTCGAATTTCTGCGCGTGTTGATTTATCTTGCTTTGATCGTCACTTGCTGGGTGCTCAGCGAACGTTATTTCAGCCGGCTCAACCCCGTACTCAAATCGAGCCTGGGAATTTATCTGCCGCTGGCATCCGTCAACAGCGCCGTACTGGGTGTTCCGCTTATCCTGGCGCAGGAGCAGGTCAATTTTTTCGAATCCATATTCTATGGATTCGGTTACGGCATCGGATTTACTTTCGTTCTGATTATATTCAGCGCTCTCCGCGAACGCCTAGAAGTGGCGGAGGTACCCGCCGCCTTTCGTGGCGACGCAATCTTGCTGGTCACGGCGGGAATGATGAGCCTCGCGTTTCTTGGCTTCATAGGGTTAGTGAAATGATAGTAAGCGTGACTTCGGTTTCGCTGCTTGCTTTGGCCGCGTGGCTCCTCTACCGACTCGGCGTTCCACAACTGCGTGTTAGCCGCGACACAATGGAAGCAAAAATCAACGCCCTGCTTCCACAAACTCAATGTGGCCTGTGCGGCTTCCGCGGTTGTCGTCCCTACGCGGCGGCCATAGCAAGCGGTGATGCGGATATCAATCGTTGCCCACCGGGTGGCGAACTCGGCCTGGCCAAACTCGCCAATCTGCTCCGCGTTGTGCCCAAGCCACTGGACACCAGTCGTGGTGTAACGAAAGCGGCGGCCGTGGTACGCATCGAAGAAAGCCTGTGCATCGGTTGCACATTATGCATCAACGCCTGCCCTGTCGATGCGATCATCGGCGCTGCGAAACAAATGCATACCGTGTTACGAAACGTCTGCACCGGCTGCGAGCTTTGCATTCCGCCCTGCCCTGTCGACTGCATCCGTTTGGAACCCCTTTTTGGAGGTGCTCATTAATGCGGAGGCTGTTCAAATTTCACGGCGGTATACACCCGCCGGCCCACAAAACCGAATCCACCGAGCGGCCGATTGTAACGGCACCATTGCCCGCTCAACTGGTGCTGCCGCTCAAGCAGCATGCGGGCGATGCCGCGATTCCACGCGTCGCCGTGGGTGATCGGGTGCTTAAGGGCCAAATTATTGGACATGCCGCTTCTGCGTTTTCCGCCGCCGTTCATGCGCCCACTTCGGGACGGGTTACAGCCGTTGATCGACAGCCCGTGCCTAGCGCTGACGGTCACCAAGATCTCTGCATCACAATAAGCGTCGACGGCGAAGATCGCAGCATCGACTTCACGCCATTTCCGTTTACACAAAAAACCCGCATAGAAGTATTAGAATATCTCTGCAATATGGGCGTGGTGGGCTTAGGCGGCGCGGTATTTCCCAGCGCAGCGAAACTGGCGGCCGATGGCGACGCGCCGGTACAAACGTTGATCATCAACGGTTCGGAATGCGAGCCCTATATCAGTTGCGATTCGATGTTGATGCGCGAACGCGCCGATGACGTGGTTCGCGGCGTCGCGTTGCTGCGTTCATTGTGCCAGGCGCGCGAAGTCATCATCGCCATCGAGGACAACAAGCCGGAAGCCATTGCCACCATGCAGGCCGCCGTGAATAAAGATGCGAGCGGCATACGGATTGTTGCCTTAACCACGATCTATCCGTCCGGCGGCGCCAAGCAGTTGATCAAAATCCTCACGGACATTGAAATTCCCGCCGGCCACCATGCGCCGGCCTATGGCGTACAGTGCTTTAACACGGGCACGGCCTACAGCATTTTTCGCGCCATCGATTTAGGCGAACCGGTGATGACGCGCATCGTGACGATCACGGGCAACGTCAACAAGCCGCAGAATTACGAGGCGTGTCTGGGCATATCGCTGCAAGAACTGCTGGCGCTGGCTGGCCAAGCGGCTGACACTGACGGCCACATCGTCGGTGGCCCGCTAATGGGCTATCTG
>JBDSJK010000262.1:0-3605 GCA_039917535.1 Burkholderiales bacterium | reverse complement strand
AGTTCGTCCAGAATCACCAGATCGACGTATATCAACCGAAACGCCATCTGGCCCTGCTTACCCGCCGCCTTTTCGAGTTCCAACGCATTGACCAATTCGATTGTCGAGAAGAAGCGCACGCGGTGATGATTATGCTCAATGGCTTGGACGGCCAAGGCCGTGGCCAGATGGGTTTTACCCGTGCCAGGTCCACCGACCAACACCAGATTATTCGGCTGTTCCGGAAATTCGCAGCGATGTAATTGGCGGATCAACGCTTCATTCACAGTACTGTGCGCGAAGTCAAAGCCCGACAGATCCCGATAGGCGGGGAAGCGGGCCAGCTTCATCTGGTAGTTCGTTGAACGCACTTCACGCTCTGCCGGTGGCCATAACCAGACGGGCGGCATAAACCCGAAGGCTGATCGGGCGATTGGCATAGGATGCCGGTACGCTATAGCGATTGCGATCGAAGTGAATCAGACAGGTTGGCGAGACCCGCTTGGTGTGTTCGACGAAGCCGTCAAATGGGCGCGGCAGCGCCATCAGTAGGGTTTTCTCTTGCCGCCAGTCGTTGAGCGCGTCGAGGCTGGCAAAGGCCGGCGCCTGATTGCACTCAATATCGCCACGTTAATCACTCCTGGTTTCTCCCGCCTATTCATTAGGCAGGATAGGGTTTACACGTGTATCAAATTTGGATGCAAATTACCCCTTCAAGTGGCTCAGTTTCGGATGCAAATCCACATTCAATTCTGGTTTTTCTTTCGCTGACAGGGTACTGAAAAACACTCCTGTTCTGCTTTTGTCATGGGTTTATGCACCGATAACAACAGATTCTTCGCTCCGCTCAGAATGACAAGCTATTTGCTGGGTCTTGACTTTTTCAGCCACTTGCTTGGCCCAGGACGAGCAACTGAACACGAACGAAATAACTCAGAACTCCCCGTTAACTTCGCTCCGCCAACTCGCGAATAACGTGTTGTTGCCGGCGGCTGACGGCGAGCTTTTCCTGCAGGCCTTTGAGCATCACGACCCAGTGGCCGTCGCCTTCTCCGGCTACGCGCTCGAAGCCGGTGATGGCCTGGCGCGACACTAAGCACGCGCGGTGGATGCGCGCAAATCGGTCGGCAAATTCTTGCTCCAGATTCGTTAACGATTCTTCCAGCAAATATTCGCGCTCGGCGGTTTTGATGGTGATATATTTGAGTTCGGCGCGCAGAAACAGGATGTCGTCCAGCGGAACTAGCAGAATTCGGCCGCGCTCGCTGACGCTTAAGTGGCTGCGGGCGCGCTGCTGCAATTGCTCTAAGCCTGCTTGCGCAGTGCCTAATCGGCCACGTGCTTTTTCCAGCGCGGCCTGCAGCCGTTCGCGGCGGATCGGTTTGAGCAGATAGTCAACGGCGTTGAGCTCGAAGGCTTTCACCGCATAAGTATCGAATGCCGTGGTGAAAATCACCGCAGGCGGCGTCGCGAGTTTTTGCGCGTGACGCGCGACTTCGATGCCGTCCATGCCGGGCATGCGAATGTCGAGCAAGCAGATGTCGACGCTTAAGTCGTTGAGCAGCGTCACCGCTTTGAGCCCATCGCTTGCCTCGGCGACGACTGAAAGAGACAGATTTTCGCTCACGTCCTGGAGGATTTCTTTGAGACGATTGCGGGCGGGCAGTTCGTCATCGACCACCAAAATTTTCAGTGGTACGGCCATCAGATTTTTTTTGTGTACGGGATGTTGATGGTAACCTGATAGCTCGAGCCGATGACCTGGCTTTTAAGATTGGCTTCCACGTCGAAATGTAACGCGAGTCGCTCGCGGATATTGTTCAGAGCCATTTTGTTGCCCTCATGGTGGCTGCCGCTGTCGCCGAGGTAAGGATTGCGCAACACCATATAGACCTGATCGCGATTGCGATAGATATTGATGTTGACTTCGCCCGGCTCCGTCGAAGGCTCGATGCCGTGGTAAACGGCGTTTTCTAGCAACGGCTGCAGGATCAGCGGCGGCACCATGGCATCGTCGGGCATATTGTCGATATGCCACGCCACCTTCAGACGCTCACCTAGGCGCAGTTGCTCCAGATCCAGATATTGGCGGCACAACACAAACTCAGTCTGCAGCGGCACGAGCTGGCGGTTATCGCCCATCAACACCCTAAACAGATCGGCCAAGTCTTCCAACACCCGCTCAGCTCGGCGCGGGTCGCTGCGCATCAGACTGAGCACGGCGGTGAGGCTGTTGAACAAAAAATGGGGCCGGATGCGCGCCTGTAGCGCCTGGAGCCGCGCCTCGGTAATAGCGGGCGACAGGGCGCGACTGCGTAAATCTAGATAAAAAAGTGTGATCGTCGTCGCGATCAAAATGAAGATCAGCACCGAACCTAGAGACAGGAAATCGTCCGAGGGCAGCATAGCGTGCACACCGTAAAATACCGCGACACCTATTAGGATTTCAAGACCCATGACGGCCGCCATGAATTCACGGTATGGGCGGGCCGCGCACAAGCGCCTGACGGTGCACAACAACAGCAGGCTAACCAACAACCCCGGTTGGATGAAGGCGGCGATCGGCAGAAACTCGTTCCAGAAACCCGGCCAATGGGGACTGCGCGCCACGCCGGCCAATACACCCAGCCCGTTTACCATCAGAATCACCCGTAGCATTACGCCAAGATTGCAGAAGTCCGGCACAGTCGGAGGCGGCGAATTTTGATTTATACTTGCCATTCCCCCATTGTAAGGCAGCTTTTCCCATGTCTGGCAAACAAGACGAATCCGGCAAAACGTGGTCCGGGCGGTTTTCGCAGCCTGTGGCGGAATTGGTCAAACGTTACACGGCCTCCGTGGAATTTGACCGGCACTTAGCCGAATTCGACATCCAGGGTTCCCTCGCGCATGCGCGCATGTTGGCGCGGCAGCGGATTATCGGCGCGACCAACCTGGCGGACATTGAGCGCGGCATGGCTTTGATCCTCGCAGACATTCGCGACGGCCGATTTGCCTGGTCCATCGATCAAGAAGACGTCCACCTCAATATCGAAAAACGACTCACGGAATTGGTCGGCGATGCCGGCAAGCGGCTGCACACGGGCCGCTCGCGCAACGACCAAGTCGCGACCGACATTCGCCTTTATCTGCGCGATGCCATCGATCACATCGCCATGGCGATTCGCTCCCTGCAGCGTTCGATTATTGGTCTGGCGGAAGTCCATGCCGCCACGCTCATGCCGGGCTTCACCCATCTGCAAGTGGCCCAGCCGGTGACGTTTGGCCACCATCTGATGGCTTATTTCGAGATGCTGGAGCGGGATTTTGGCCGGCTCGCTGATTGCCGCAAGCGCCTCAACCGCC
Source organism: Burkholderiales bacterium (assembly GCA_039917535.1). GTDB lineage: Bacteria > Pseudomonadota > Gammaproteobacteria > Burkholderiales > JALYOK01 > JBDSJK01. The sequence continues at coordinate 281 of JBDSJK010000262.1, read as the reverse complement.
TGCCGCTGGGCGCCGCCGCGCTGGCGGGCACCAGCTATCCGATTGATCGCGAGTTCGTCGCTAAGGAACTGGGCTTCGACGGCGTTTGCGAGAATTCCCTGGACGCCGTGTCTGATCGGGACTTCGCGATCGAGTTCTGCGCTGCTGCTGCGTTGATCATGACCCACATCTCGCGGCTATCGGAAGAATTAATCCTGTGGATGAGCCCGCGCTTTGGCTTTATCGAACTGGCGGATCAGTTTTGCACCGGCTCCAGCATCATGCCGCAAAAGAAAAATCCC
>JBDSJK010000261.1:0-3714 GCA_039917535.1 Burkholderiales bacterium | reverse complement strand
TTCGAAATTGTAAATGCCGAACCAACGCTGGGGTTGCGTGGCTCGCCGACCTACAATTTCAAATTGGGCAACGTTCGCGTCGCTCAAGATAAAATTCTTGGGCAGCCCGGGGATGGCTTTCGCATCGCGATGATGACGCTCAATCACACCCGCCCGGCGGTAGCAGCGCAGGCCCTAGGAATAGCGCGTGCGGCTTTTGACGCGGCGCTGACCTATGCGCGCACTCGGACTAGCTTTGGACAAGCTTTGATTGAGCACCAAGCGATCGGTTGCATGCTCGCCGACATGCATATGCGCATCCGCGCCGCGCGCCACCTCGTTTATGAGGCAAATTTTCTGCTCGGCGAAAAAGTAGGTGGCGATCCGATCAGTTCCTCTAGCGCAAAATGCTTTGCGTCGGATATGGCCATGCAAGTTTGCACCGATGCCGTGCAGATTCTAGGTGGCAATGGCTACAGCAAAAACTATCCCGTAGAGCGCTTCTTTCGCGACGCGAAAGTGACGCAGATTTACGAAGGCGCGAATCAGATCCAACGCATGGTCATCGCGCGCCAGCTTGCTAAAATGACATAACCTGATCCTCCCGCTTTAATATATGAAGACCAACACCATGCCTACTTTACACATACAGCCTTTACACCCCATGTTAGGTGCTGAGATCAACGGCCTGGATCTGCGCACGCCCCTAGACGACGCAACCTTCGCGCAAGTGCTCGAAGCGTTTGATCGCTATTCAGTGCTAGTGCTGCATGACCAAGCGCTGACCGACGAACAACAGCTTGCCTTTAGCCGACGCTTTGGACCGCTTGAACCGACTAAGGTGGGTACGGTAGGCCACGGTTCCTCGCTGGTCCACCTCACCAATATCGGCCCCGACGGCGCGGTCGTGCCTGAAAATCATAGACAAATGTTAAACACGCTCGCGAATCAACTCTGGCACAGTGACTCGTCGTTCAAGCGCATTCCGGCGCTTGCTTCAATGTTGTCGGGACGCGTAGTGCCGCCCGAAGGTGGCGACACTGAATTCGTGAGCATGCGCGCCGTGTGGCGTGAACTTCCGGAAGCAATTCGCGCACGCATTGAGAACATGATCGCGATCCATGACTACGCTTATTCGCGCGGAAAAGTCGATCCCGATCTAGCCAGCGAAGCCGAGCGTGATGCCTTGCCGCCGGTGCGTCAGGCCGTAGTCCGTAAACATCCAACAAGCGGTGAGCGTAGCCTCTATTTGGGTTCCCACGCTAGCGCGATCGAAGGCATGTCCATTGAGGAAGGTCGCCGCTTGATCGATGAATTAATCGATTTCGCAGGCCAGCCGCGTTTTGTCTATTCGCACAAGTGGCGTGCTAACGATCTGCTGATCTGGGACAATCGCTTCACCATACATCGCGGTAGACCCTTTCCCCCGAACTATCCGCGCTATCTGGTACGCGCCACCGTCGCGGGCGACGCGCCGACCCTTGCAAATTGAGAGCCAAGCAAGTTGAAGGCGACTGGGATTACGTTATCGTCGGGGCCGGTGCGGCGGGCTGTGTATTAGCCGATCGGCTCTCCGCTTCAGGCCAATAGCGTGTTTTAGTGCTCGAAGCGGCGGGCAAGACAACAATATCTGGATACGCATACCCGCCGGCTTCACACGCACCATATTCAACCGCTCCATAGGCTGGAACTATCAGAATGAGCCTAGCGCTGGTGTAAACGGGCGCGCGATTCCTTGCCCGCGCGGCCGCGTCGTCGGCGGATCGAACTCGATCAATGGTCATCTTTATGTGCGTGGTCAAGCACAAGACTACGCCGACTGGGTTGCCCAGGGCGGGACACTGTGTTGCCCTACTTCAAGCGCGCCGAAACCCGCGCCAGCGGCGACCCATCGGTGCGCGGAACATCAGGCCCGCTACAAGTTACCGATCCACGCGAGCAGCACCCGCTGTGTAATGCTTTTTTCGCGGCTATGGAAAATCTCGGCCAGCGCGCAAATCCCGATTACAACACCGGTGACCAAGAAGGCTATGGCCATTATCAATATTTAATGCGCGACGGCCGCCGCTGGAGCGCCGCTGACGCCTATCTGCGTCCGGCACTCAAGCGCACCAACGTTTCGCTTTGGGCCAAAGCACATGTGACAGGCATCGTCTGCGAAAACGGTCGTGCAACCGGCGTCGAATTGCAACATGGCGGCGAACGCAAGGTCGTGAAACCACGGCGCGAGGTATTGCTCGCAGCAGGCGCCATCAATTCGCCACAACTGCTGCAACTTTCCGGCATCGGCGATCCCCATTTACTTGCGCGCTTCGGCATTCCGGTCGTTGTCGCTGCCCCCGCAGTGGGCAACAATCTAGTCGATCACTACGCCGTGCGCATGGCTGCCCACGCTACGCTCGCTTCACGCCGTCGATGGCGAACATCTCGCGGCCGATCAGGCCCTGGCGGTCGTAGATCGCCAGTATCTGGGTGAAGATACGGGTGATCTCTTCGCCCAGCGTGCTCACAAACCCGGCGAGGGTGGTGAAGTGCGGCGCACTGTCCCCGGACAAGGCGATGAAGGTGACGTGGTCGCGACAGGTACGTTCAATCCGCCGGCTGCCGACGATGCCCTGGGAATAGGCGAAGAGGACAATCTTGAGCAGCATCGCCGGCGGGTAGGCCAAAGCGCCGGTCTCGTCGTTGCGATAGCGCGAATCGAAGCTTGAGAGATCGATCTCGTCGTCGATCAGATGGTTGAGCGCGTGTTCGAAGGTGCCGGGCAGAAGCTGCCTCGATAAGTCAACCGCGAGAAACCGCGGGCTGGTGTCGATCGCTTTGTAACGGGCCATCGAGGGGTGCTTTCTTTTGCTTTGTCGATGGCCCAATATTGCAGAAGTTCATTGATCCCGGCAAGATGCTGGAAGACTTTTTCTACATCCTCGTTAGCCATCCTTCAACTGACCGTATGACCACAACCAAGTCGCCAAAATACGAACACTTGCTCCTTTACTTGCTCTATGCCCCGGTATTAGGATTGATCGCGTACGCATTCTGGCGGCGGGGCCTGGGTAATACAATTATTTATGGATTTGTGATCGGTTTTATTTTGTTCCTTCTGGTTACTTCCCTCGAGTGGGAGTGGTCGCTCAAGGAATCGACCCGTGACATACTCTGGAACTTCTTGGCAGCGCAACTTTTTGGCATGTGTCTGTACGGCCTATGGGTTGTGCTTTTAGACGGTTATGGGAGGCTCGTTTCGCTGCCGCTAGGCCCAAGAGCAGCGCTTATTGGCACGGGCGCTATCTTCCTGTTTGCGATCACACTGTTCATGCTCAGATTGCATTACAGAATCGTGTACGGACTAATCGAAGTAAGCGTAGGTGCATTGATTTCAATTTATCGATTTAGCGACACCTTCGAACTTCAGAAGCAACTCGACCCCGAATTCTACTTCGCAATCTTGACAGCCGCTATATACGTCATTATTCGTGGGTTCGACAATATACATCAAGGCGCTATCAAGGAACCGCTAGACAAGCTGTATGTAAAACTCACGAGCCGGAAGCCGAAGACAGCGTAGTGGCCTGCGTCGGGACGAGCGGCTCCAGATGGCTAACGATTAAGTAACTGTCTTAAAAGTCAAGCATTTTCGACCTCCCGTGTGTGCAAATTTTCGTTCCATGGCGTGCCTGATTTGACTATGGCATTCAAGATCGTCAGCAGCTTGCGCATGCACGCGACCAAGGCGAC
>JBDSJK010000260.1:0-3556 GCA_039917535.1 Burkholderiales bacterium | reverse complement strand
TTCTGTCGCAAACTTCGAAGCGTTGCCGAGAGAGAGTAAGCTGACCGGGAACAAGCCACCGCTGCCGACATCAGGATCGATTTCAACGGCCGCCCAGTCGAGCGCGATCTCCTCCGCTGGGGCGTCAGCGGGTAGGGGGCCTCTCCGAAGCCGCCTCGCGCTTCTTGCGCCGGTCTATCCCCCGGGCGGAACGCCTAAGAAGCTCAGCCTCGACAAAAGCCGAGCCCACGGCGCGGCGAGCAAAGACTACCCCCGCGACCTGAACAGCGGCATCCCGTGGCGAGGGGGGCAATAGCTTAACCCCCGCGTCGAGCAGCCCCCCGTGCGATCCAACCTAAGGACGCGGCCGAGGCGGGGATTCAAATCACTCGGGTCGGCCGCTATTACGCAGGCGGGCCTTGAATGGATCCACAGAATCTGCACCGGCGCGCTGCTTTGCAAAGCCCCCCTCACGCCTGCGCAGCCGTTCTAGTCAGGGGTTGAATAGACAGCCGGCAACCACTTGCTGCCGCTCGTTGACGCGAAAACTTTGCGACAAAACCCCTAAAACGGGTTCACGAGTTTTACCGCGATAAACTCATACCTGCGCTCAGTTAGTCTATGAGTATCACGCGAAAATCGTTGATGTTAGTCCGTGTTGCGCCTGTAACAATGTGATCGCCGAGCGCTTCAAAGAAACCGTGGCCGTCGTTGTTTGCCAGCGATTGCTCTGCGCTGATGCCTTTTGCTTTCGCGCGAGCGAGCGTGTCGGGCGTGAGCAACGCGCCGGCATTGTCCGCGGCGCCGTCGATGCCATCGGTGTCGGCGGCGAGGGCATAGACATTTTTTTGTCCCGCCAAATCAATCGCGAGCGACAGCAAATATTCCACGTTGCGTCCGCCTCGGCCATTGCCACGCACGGTGACGGTGGTTTCGCCGCCTGAGATTAGTGCCACGCCACGAGCCTTACCCACTGCGCCTCTTGGCATGACATGCCCTGAAAGCGCGTATCCATGCCCCTTCCAGGCCGATGGATATTGCAATATTTCTTTCGTCAATGCGGCGTAAACTTTTGCCACTTCGCGTGCTTCGCCGGTGACATGGTCGCCGAGGATCACCGGCGCGTAGCCCTTACTAGCCAAAAATTTAGCCGCCGCCACCAGTGATTGGTGGGCCGTTGCGATCATGCGATTGTCGACGTGCTTGAATATGGGATCGTTTGGTTTCAGCGTTTCTTCGCGCTCGCCGCGGGCGCCTTGCTTGAGAATTTCTAAGGCTGCAACGGGTTCGCGGATATCGTAGTAGGCGAGGATCGCGAGCGCATCGGCGTAGGTGGTGGGGTCCGGTGCCGTCGGGCCCGACGCGATGTGAGTCGCCTCATCGCCCGTCACGTCGGAAATAATCAGCGCCGTGACCGCCGCGCCGCGCTCTACGGCTACTTTTGCGAGACGTCCGCCCTGCACCCGCGACAGGTGTTTGCGCACCGTGTTGATTTCTTGAATCGTTGCGCCACACATCAGCAATGATTTCGTAATTGCTTTCAAATCCGCCATCAACAAACCCTCAACCGGCAGCGCGAGTAAACTCGATCCGCCACCGGAAACCAGCGCCAGGAGCCGATCTCCTGGCTGTAACGCTTGGCTTCGCGCGAATATTTCTTGCGCCGCCCGTTCGCCGGATTCATCGGGGACGGGATGGCCCGCTTCGATGACTTGGATCCGTTTGGTCGGCAGGCCGTGGCCATAGCGCGTGATCACCAAGCCTTCCAGTGGCGCATCGCTGGGCCAGTTGTCTTCGACGGCTTTTGCCATGGAAGCCGCCGCTTTGCCCGCGCCGATGACCAGCGTCTTGCCGCCTTTTAGGGTGCCGGGTTTGGGTAAGTAGGCCGGCACAATTTTGAGCGGATCGGCGGCCGCGACGGCTGTTGCAAAGCTCTTAAACAAAATTTGTCGTGAATTCATATTATTTCTCCGCCGCCTTGAGCGTGTGTTTCAAAAACTGTCCCGTGTAACTTGCCTTGTTTTGTGCAACGTCTTCCGGCGTACCTTCGGCAATAATCTGGCCGCCGCCGTCGCCACCTTCTGGCCCTAGATCGACGACCCAATCGGCGGTTTTGATCACGTCCAGATTATGCTCGATCACGACCACTGTATTACCATGATCGCGCAGCCGATGAAGAACCTTAAGCAATAAATCGATATCGTGAAAGTGTAGGCCGGTCGTGGGCTCGTCCAAAATAAATAACGTTTGGCCCGTGTCGCGTTTCGACAATTCCAACGAGAGTTTGACTCGCTGGGCTTCGCCGCCGGAGAGAGTCGTGGCGCTCTGGCCAAGGGTGACATAGCCTAGACCGACATCCAGCAAGGTCGCTAACCGGCGTGCCACCATGGGCACAGGCTTAAAGAATTCGTGGGCGATTTCCACTGTCATGTCTAATACTTCGTGGATGTTTTTTCCTTTGTATTGGATCTCGAGCGTCTCGCGGTTGTAACGCTTGCCGTGGCACACGTCGCACGGAACATAGATATCCGGCAAGAAATGCATTTCAACTTTGATGACGCCATCGCCCTGGCAAGCTTCGCAGCGGCCGCCTTTAACGTTGAAGGAAAACCGGCCGGGCCCATAGCCGCGCTCGCGGGACTGTGGCACTTGCGAAAACATCTCGCGTATCGGCGTGAACAAGCCGGTGTAGGTGGCGGGATTCGAGCGCGGCGTGCGTCCGATCGGACTTTGATCGACATTAATCACCTTGTCGAAAAATTCCAGTCCGTGCAAGGCGTCGTGAGGCGCGGGCTCGGCGACGCTTCTGTATAAGTGGCGCGCCACGGCGTTATACAGCGTGTCATTGATGAGCGTGGATTTGCCCGAACCCGACACACCGGTAATGCAAACGAATAAACCGATAGGCAAGGCTAGGGTGACATGCTTTAAGTTGTTGCCGGTCGCGCCCAGGAGTTGAAAGTATTTTTCTTTGTCGGGTTTGTTGCGCTTTTTCGGCGTGGCGATCTTGAGCTTACCGCTTAGATATTGGCCCGTGAGCGACGCCTTATTGGCTTGCACCACTGCGGGCGCGCCCTCGGCGATAATCTTGCCGCCGTGCACGCCGGCGCCGATGCCAATGTCGATCACATGATCCGCCGACATGATGGCATCTTCGTCATGCTCTACAACGATCACCGAGTTGCCCAGGTCGCGCAAGCGCTTTAAGGTTTCCAGCAAGCGATGATTATCGCGCTGGTGCAAGCCGATGGAGGGTTCGTCGAGCACGTACATCACGCCCGTTAACCCCGAGCCGATTTGGCTGGCGAGACGAATGCGCTGTGCCTCGCCGCCGGAGAGCGTGTCAGCGGCGCGGTCGAGCGATAGGTAATCCAAACCGACATTGTTTAGAAACTGCAGACGATTGGCGATTTCTTTGATGATGCGTTCCGCGATGGCTTGCTTCTTGCCTTTGAGGCGCAATTGATCGAAGAAACTCAGACCCTGTTTAAGTGACTGGCACGACAGATCATGAATGGTGCGGTTGGCGACTTTTACATTACGCGCTTCTTTGCGCAGCCGTGTGCCGTTGCATTCG
>JBDSJK010000259.1:0-6588 GCA_039917535.1 Burkholderiales bacterium | reverse complement strand
ATCGACTGGAGCAAGGCAACCCGCGTAAGTTTGCCTAATCTGAAGCCATCGACGCAGAGTATTTCCCTGCGCTTGCCGCTGCATCTATTGAAACGTATCAAAGTCGCCGCTAATTAACGCGAAGTTCCATATCAATCGTCGATCAAGATTTAGTTGGAGTAGAAATTGTCGGCTTGATATTTGAGTTTTTCGAGTTACTGATATGGTAGAGCGCAACTGGGTAAAACAATGACAGCGCAATACTTCGCGAATCCGCTCTACGAATTCTGGTTTGAGGAGATCGGCAAACGGCCTGCGGTGCAGCGGGGGATGGCGGTGCCGGATTAGTTTTTCGTTAAACATCGCGCCAGGAGCCGCGTCCAGCTTGGCTCGTGGCATTGCAATGTCTTACATTTTTGATAACCTCCTTGTAAATGCCTGTAATATCCCCGCTTTCGCGCGGGCGCTGCGGCGGACGATGTCAAGGTAGGTGCGCCCGATTCACTTTTCAGACCCGCTGCAACAAGAGGCGGCTGTGAACCGTCCTACCGGTGAAAACGGTGAATTTTCCTAACAAATCTTTCGGCTCGCGTAGCAGATGCTCTAACCAAGCCGCCGGTTCGTCAGGACGGTACGACGGAACCCGCAACAGAATCACCACTGGTGGCGGAGCATGGTTGCGGGCAAACAATAGCTCGCCATAATCCCTATCAAACGTCACTAGCCAACGACCTTCTTCCCGGGCAAGCGTAAGCACATCCGTATCATCATCCCCACCATGAGATTCAGCAATGTACCGCACGTCATGCCCCGACGCACGCAATACGGCGACAGATGGCGGGGAAAGTTTTCGTTGGCCCGCCAGCGCACTTTCATGCAGAAACCTTGGCCACGGCAACAAAAGTCTCCTCCTTGAATAATTCAGAGGCGAAGCTGAGTGCTGCCAGCACATCTTCCCGGCTGACATGGGGATAAGAGGCAAGCACATCCTCCATAGTCCAGTCATCCGCCAAGCGATCCAGAATCAACTCCACAGAAATCCGCGTGCCCTTGATAATCGGCTTGCCAACCAGCACCGCCGGATTTACTTCAATGCGATCTTTCCAGTTCATGGCGATTTGCTCATGAAGATAAGTTACTGCATAAATTGATTTTACATCGCATCCCGATCAAACAAAAATTGCCGGCACAATCGCGCACTATTGTGACCCGGTAACTATCGAATGATCCTGCGCACTTGACTTCCCCTGAGCGTTTTATAGAATAGGTGTTACCTGTTAATACCATGTAAAACCATGAAAACTGCCATCCCAGGAAAACCTCGTTCACCAAGCACGGTCACAGTCAAACTCGATCCATCCGATAGAGATCGGATTACGACCCTCGCTGCGAGCAAGAAACGTACGCCACATTACCTCATGAGAGAGGCTATTCGTGAGTACATCCAACGGGAAGAAGCACGGCAGAATTTCATCGAAGCAGCCAAGCGATCATTTGAGCACTACAAAGAAACGGGCTTGCATATCTCACTAGATGAATTCAGTGCGTGGGTGAATGAAGTCGAGAAAAATCCTAATGCCCCCATGCCGATATGCCGCACGTAATACTTTCAGCACGAGCACAAAGCGATATATTCCGACTGCATAAACTTCTACTCGAGAAAGACGTCAATGCGGCGAGGCGAGCAGTGGTCGCCATTCGTGATGCGTTTGCACCACTCAAGCACACGCCCATGATCGGCCGGCCGGTCGAAGACCACCCTGAGCTGCGCGAGCTTACTATCGACTTTGGCTCAAGCGGCTATCTTGCAATGTATTGCTACGAACCGGCGGATGAAGTGGTGACGATTCTTGCCATCAAACATCAACGGGAAGATGACTACAAATAGTTCTCAAATATTTATCGATACATGTGGTAACGGGCTAGGAAAAAGAAGGCGGTGTGTTTTTAAGAAAAGACCAAACAATGACAACGAAAAAAAATGTACCCGCTTCAACTCATGAAACCGCGTTTGACTGCCCGCATTGTGGGGCATTTACGACACAGCATTGGTATCCAACAGAGAGAGGTAAACTCACTCAAGATAAACGAACACCAACCATCATTACCCAAGAAAAAATCAACGACCTAGTAAAAGATAACCCAGAGTTTTCGTCAGATAAAGTTTTTTTAATGGTGTTCGGGGGGTTCGCTTCTGGCTTGGTAAAATTTCGTACTGACGAATACCATACAACAGATGTAGTCAATTTATCATTAAGTGAGTGTTACAACTGCCGAGACATATCAGTTTGGGTGCATGAAAAACTTGTGTTTCCTCCGGAACGACAAGGTGAGACACCAAACCCAGATTTACCAGAAGATATACAACGTGATTTTGAAGAGGCTCGAGCGATTCTTAATTTGTCGCCACGGGGTGCTTCAGCACTGTTGCGTCTCGCAATCCAAAAGCTCTGTATTCACCTCGGCGAAAAAGAAAAAAATCTTGATGATGCTATTGGAAACTTAGTAAAGAGAGGATTGCTTCCTAATGTTCAAAAAGCCTTAGATGGGGTAAGAGTTATCGGGAATGAAGCAGTACATCCTGCTGAGTTGGATTTGAGAGATGATCGCGACATCGCAATAGCTTTGCTGAGCCTTGTAAACATTGTCGCGGATCAAATGATTTCCCGTCATAAAATAGCAGATGCTATTTACGTAAAGTTACCGGAAGCTAAAAAAATAACAATTGAGAAAAGGGATAAAACTCCCTGAGTTAATCAAAACCGAATCCTAGTAGGGTGGGCACGCCGCATGTGCCCACGCATTCAAGCGCAACCAATACGCAATGGTCTCGTTGTCGACGAGCAGCTACAACTATAAAAAAACATGTCTCATTATCCCCCTGCCCAATGCTCTGGCGACGCCTACTTCTTCACCGTAAAGGTAACAATGTCACCGCGAACCACTGTGAAGGTGAGTTCTAGTCTGTTGACCACAATGTCACCATCATAACCTTGCCGACAAATGTTTCCCTGCCGCGAAGATGTGCGTGTAGCGATGGGCGACGCTATCCAACGCCTCCCCGCGCGGCGCGGATTTCATATCGACATCGGTACATGACCTGAGGCGTGCTGTAGCATGATTGGGTGCGGGTATAAAAATAACCGCAATGCTGCGAATTGATGTGACGCGTGGGCACTAAGTACGTGCCCACCCTACTAGATTTAGTCAAAGAAGTTTGTGATATTGACTTCATTCTTGCAAATATATGTATATTACTATAATATACTTTCATGATCGACCTTGACCGCATAATCGGTTTTGATTGGGACACAGGAAATGCCCGTAAGAACGAGCAACACGGTGTTACGCAAGCTGAGGCGGAGCAATCTTTTTTTGATCCGTGTTTGTTGTTGATAGAAGATGGCAAACATTCAGATGATGAGCGACGCTTTCACGCGTTGGGCGTCACAGCCGACGGCCGGCGCTTACATGTAACCTTTACCCTGCGGTCAGACGAAACGTTAATTCGCGTCATCTCCGCACGCGATATGCACAAGAAAGAGAGGAGTATCTATGACCAAGAAACTTAAACCCATACCGCGCTTTAAGTCTGAAATGGAAGAGCGCGCCTACTGGGAAAAACACGACAGCAGCCAACATATTGACTGGAGCGCAGCAACGCGCGTGAGCTTGCCCAATCTCAAGCCATCGACGCAGAGTATTTCACTGCGCTTGCCGCTGCATCTATTGGAACGCATCAAAGTCGCCGCTAATCAACGCGACGTTCCATATCAATCGCTGATCAAGATTTGGTTGGAGGAAAAGTTGTCGGCTTGATAGGTGTGTTTCGCGCGTCCAATCACATAAAACGCCCTCGGTAAACTAAAGAAGGTCAACCATGCGGCGCAATACGTTTTGATTGAGCCCTATGAGTTTTCTTGTCTCGCCCGAGACCCACTCTGGCAATAATTAGCGCCAGCGCCGCGTACCCAGCGGCGTTATAATGTTCATGGACATACAGTCACACAGTTTTTGAGGTGCGCCCATGGGATCGTTATCTGATGCTGTCACGTTAAAGAAACGCCTTTTCGATGTCGATGAATATCACCGGCTGGGTGAAGCGGGCATTCTTGGCGAAGATGATCGTATCGAGTTGATCGAAGGGGAGTTGGTGGAGATGGCGCCAATCGATGGTGAACATGCGAGTATTGTTACGCTGCTCAATATGATCTTAGCACGGCAATGTGATGCATCGCAGGTCGTTCATGTGCAAAACCCGCTCCGGCTTGATCGAGCATCCGAACCTCAGCCTGATCTGGTCTTGGCGCGTTTCCTGCCTGGGTCGCGACAAGTGCCAAGCTTTAAGGACGCGCTGTTGGTCATCGAAGTATCCGACACAACTTACAATTACGACCGCAAGATCAAAGCGCCGTTGTATGCGCGTGCTGGTGTGCCAGAGCTGTGGATTGTGGACTGCCAACATCGGCACGTGGAAGTACATTCGGATGCGAAAGCGGGCAATTATGAGAGTGTGGTGGTGGCCGCTGAAACCATCGTGCTAACGCCCCGAATGGCTAACAACGTCCGCGTGGTGCTCGCTGATCTGTGGGTCTAAGCGACATGTTGTTTCGACTTGCGTCCCGAATGCGATAAAGCATGCATCGTACGACATCGCTAATCAAACTACGTATCGCAAAAAAAGCACCGATTGCGACGTCGTCCCGCCGTGCTCGCGGAACACCTCAACGATGGCCGCATTCTCTCCACCGATCAGCGCGACTTCAAAACCTATCGCTGGAAAAACCGCAAGCCATTCAAGAATCTGCTCGCGGCTTGAGCTGACTCGCATCACGATCGCAGTAATTTTTGCTGCCATCGCCATGAACCAACACCAGTGCGGCTCTCAGGGCATGCCTTGCCTCGAGGCAAGCGGGGTGAGGTTCCTGGCGGGATCACCATAAATCCCCCGGACGTATAAGCCAAACGACATAGCCCATCTGGCCGACCTTGCGCGCGGCGACCCTGGCCATTTGGCTGATTTTTTTCTGCGTGCGTCACTCTATGATTCGATCAGGATCTCACCTAATTTCTGCTTACTGAAAGGAGTCTCCACATGCGCCACTTCAAATCGCCCCTCAAAGCGCTGTACCGCAATCGCGCAAGCGCCATCTCGATCTTCACAATTTTTGCTCTAACGCTGGCAGCTTCCGCCCGAGCGGCGTTGCCGAGTTTGCCTGGGCCCGAGGTTTATCCTCGTGCCGCCCAGGCGATCGAGTTGCGGCGTGGTCTTGAGATCGTTAGCGTGCGCCCGCTCAAGACCGTGCTAACCCTGTCCAAACGCGTAGCACTGGCCGATCGCCTCATCGTCGTCTTCAAAACAAAAGTGGCCGAGTTGGATCAAAACGCTAGCCACTTGCTAGCCAGCACGCGCGGAGCGGGACTCGCAAAACCGCTGCTCAAGATGGGTCCGAAAGCGGTGCTCGTCGATGTAACCGGCGCCAAGTCGCTTGAGGCGGCGGCGCGAGCCTACGCCGCCGATCCGAACGTCGTCGCCGCGAGCCCGGATTGGGTCATGCATACAAACGAAACACCCAACGATCCATTCATCGGCGTTCAAGGTGGCCTCAACACCATCCAGGCGCCCGCGGCTTGGAATCGGACCCACGGTTCCCTCGGCGTAGTTATTGCCATATTGGACACCGGTATTAACGAGGCCCATCCGGACCTGGCCGGCAAGGTAGTGGCGCGGCACGACTTCACCGGCTCATCGTCCGGCACGAATGACATGGTCGGCCACGGCACCCACGTCGCGGGCATTGCCGCCGCATCCACCAACAACGCGGTTGGCGTTGCTGGTGTCGGCTATGACAGCCGCCTGCTCAACGTCAAGGTGCTGGACGATTCGGGTGACGGCAGCATATCCATGCTTTTTAATGGAATCTATTGGGCAACCGACAACGGTGCCCATGTGATCAACATGAGCCTAGGGGCCGATGAGGACTGCAGCACGTCTTGGTGGGAAGATTTGTTTGACGTCGGCCGCAACGAGTTGCGCGATTCCATAAGCAACGCCTGGAGTCGCAATATTGTGCTGGTGGCAGCCGCCGGCAATAACGGCGTTAACCGGCAGCAATGGCCCGCAGCTTGCCCCAACGTGGTCGCTGTTGCCAACACCACCATCACCGACGTCAAGTCTTCCAGTTCAAACTTCGGCACCTGGGTCGATCTGGCGGCGCCGGGATCGAGCATCTTTTCCACCGCCGTCCCCGGCGCGGCAAAATGCCAATCGGGCCTGGTGGGTCAGTTCGCCAACTGCAGCGGCACCTCCATGGCTTCCCCTCACGTCGCGGGCTTGGCCGCCTTGGTTCGAGCAAGTTGCAACTTCACCACCAGCACGGACATCGTTGCGCGCCTCACCAGCACGGCGGATGCGAGTCCCGGCACCGGCAGCAACTGGGAGTTCGGGCGGATCAATGCGCTAAGAGCGGTGTGTTTTCCCGTGCCATTTGCGCGCATCGGCACAGTGACAGCCACCAGCATTCAACTGCTCTGGAACGATAGAACCCCGGGCGAAACGCGCTTCGAGATCAATCGGCAGATAGTTAATGGTGGCGCAACGATCATTAT